>JAJZCJ010000036.1 GCA_021846145.1 Bacillota bacterium | reverse complement strand
GAATACATAACAACAACGGTATACGAAAACAATATAGATAATTTCATACAACCAACCTTCAACCATGAGTGAACGAGCTCTTGGGGGGTATCCTAGGGGGACTAGGAATGCTCGTCCACACCATGGGATAAAGGTGTACCTCAACCTACCCAGAACCGTCCGCTCAATGACCGTCGTCCGGCAGCTCGGCGGTCATCGGTGAAATCCACCTACAGACCCGTAGCTTTGCGTCCTTGACTTTCGACAAGTTTGCCTTTATCGGGAGGCCTTACTATCTATTATTCTATAGCATTCGACACGATGAGACAAGCCCTAATTTACTAAAGTATGATTTTTTTAAAAATTATTCACAAGTTTGCGGCACTTAACTGCTCGTCCCGCTTGTATTTGCGGCAGTACTGTTGGTCACACTCACGGGCACCAGTGTCGGTTGCATCATGTCTGTCACGACAATCGGGTCTGTCGAACCGTCCGCATTTTTTGTCGGTGCTTGGTATGTCTGCCCCATGTTATACACCGTACCATTCGCTAATTTGATTTGGTACTGAATTTCTAATAGATTCACACCGGCCACATTAACAGAAAACGAGGTAGGTTGCGATGCGCTTTGCACCCAGCCAGTAGATCCTAATGTTTTTCCGTCGCCAACAAACACCAGTTGTACAGCACCACCAAAATTTCGAGACAAGTCATCAATCGCAAACTGACCGGTAAGCGTCTGATACTGTCCGTTCAACGTATAATCCATGCCCGGTATCACAGACTGTTGCCCCGCCCCAATGCCCCACTCCACCGTAAACTGAGCAGGATACAGGTGACCGAGCACACTTGGTGTCCAAAATCCTGTCAGTTGCTGTTGTGGATACAAATTAGTGTTGCCAAAGTCACCAATTAATTTTTGTGGCGTTAAGGTAAATATAGGCGCTCCCGACGGGATGGTCGGAGGATTCGCATTGTTAAAATTAATGTTGCCATTACTATCTGAACTTGGCACCAACCCCGTCGCTGTTTCATACCCAGGCGAAGTGGCAGGAATCGCATAGATATCTTTACCATTGGTAATACCGCTTGGAAGTTGTGTCCCATTGTCATACACTTTAAAAGATTTGATCGTCGTTTCTGGCCCTGATACCTGAACCGCTGCAGGCTTATTCACCCACTTTACAGTCGCATCAAGCGCATGCCCTACCGTACTAACAGGCACATATACATTTTTATTGTAAATAAAGGGTTCCGCGCTGGTGGATACAGGTTTGCCATTGACGATCAGCTGAATATTGGCATAAGAGGCCTGGATTTTTTGAATTCCACTTTGCGCGTAAGAGACACCCCCAAACGCGATGGCACCCGTTAAGATGCCTAGCCAAAGACCTAGAGATTTTTTCATTAGTAGCATACTCCCCTCGTGTACTCCAAACTTATTGCACGCTCACATTGAGAAAATCGGCATCGACGTTCAAGCCACTAGGCAGCGCTTGTCCCTCATTATAGATAGCACCTGACGCAGTCTGAACAGAAAACGACACATTTAGCAGTTGCACTTTGGCCACATCGACAATCACAGGCGTTGCTTTCTCTCCACGCGCCATCCAAGGTGACTGATAAAGCACCTTGCCATCTCCCGAGATAGTCAATTGCAGCTTAGCGTTACTAGAAGCGTCATCGACGCCGAAAAGTCCACTCAAATTCGTATAATTGCCATTCAAATTGTAAGTAACACCAGGCACGACAGAACCGCTAGCCAAAGACGCCCAGACAATGCTTTGCCCGTTTGCCGCCGGATAAGCAATCCCAGCTATCTTCGCAGGGCCATCAGACCATCCAGTCATCGGGCCAATCGCGCCTCCAATTAATTTTGAAAAATCCCCATAATCCCGCACATCTGTTAAGTTGACAAGAGGCATATGACCATCAGGCCCTTTGCCAATATAAAAATTGTTGGTTTGAGGATCTAAATAAAAAGGCTGGTTTAAAATCGTCGCAAGCGCAATTGGAGAAACGTACAATTGATTTTTATACATGATTGAGTGTGTCTGAGGGTACCAAAAAATTGGTACATTATAATACTCTAGCATTCCGCTTTGTGAAGTTGGCGCATTGGTGTCTGTAATCACGACTTGGTGCTTGGCCCCTACCCAATTGACACTAGCGCCTAGTCCATGACTAATGGTACTAATGGGCACATAGACATTGTTATTGTAGATAAACGGTTCAGCCTGAGTGGGGATAGTTTTCCCATCCACGCTAATGCTAATGTTAGCATAGTGAGCATCGACGAGCCTGACCCCAGTACTGGCATAGGTAATGCCGCCAAACACAGTTGCACCAATCAACAAGCCGGTAGCATAGGAAGATAACGATTTATAAAATGGCTTCATCACAACTATTGCTCCTCTAATTGTTTTACTGTTACGTGCTTGTATTTATTATACTTCACCTACATTAAAATTAGCTGGAAAATACGAAACAAACATTGTTTGACAACTCACTAGACACAGTGATATGCTATAAATGCAAGTAAATTATGCAGGTACGCTTTGTACTTTGTAGGGGGATTTTTCAATGCAAGGAACTGTAAAGTGGTTTAACAGTGAAAAGGGTTACGGATTTATCCGCGTCGATGATGGTAATGACGTTTTCGTACATTATACAGCGATCAATGGTGACGGTTATCGCGCCCTTGAAGAAGGACAGCAAGTCGAATTTGATATCGTTGAAGGTCAACGTGGACCACAAGCAGCGAATGTGACAAAGCTGTAAGATCTGACACCTAAGCGATTCCCGCACCTCAATAATAGGAGGTGCTTTTTTTATTCCTATTAAAACTTCTTCAGCATATTTTGAGATTTTCTATTTATACTTGGAGTGACTTAAAGTCAAAGAGAGAAGTGAGTCCCCTGAAACTCCGAAGCACATGGCCTATCACTCTTTTATTATCCATCGCACCAGTCTTGCCAATTTTTGCGGTCAACGTGCCTTCTGCACAAGCAGCACAGGTTCATGTTAACTTAAATTTATTTGAAACAAAAGGCAATTTTGCGGCATGGGCACTGCATGTATTTGCTATTCCTATCAATCGCAATCATCCATTGTCTATCAATAGATATCATGATGTGAACGGTCTGCAACGTTACGTGTTTGGCCAAGCAGTGAACATTGGACTGATTGCCCCAACTAGTTCGCACACCCTTGGAACCCGCGATCAGTTGACGAAGATGATGGCCGCAAATGGGTTGATTCATTTGCTCCACATTAGTACACACGGATTCACCCCGTACCAGTTTGCATTAGAAAATGGCTGGTTCGAGGACACTTCTAGTGGTAATATGTTACGTCGCAAAGACATGTTCATTTTGCAATCACACGTGAAAAAATTTCTCGCTAGCAGTTCTACGCCAGTGACACCTTATCAAATTCCGCCCATTCCGGCAAGTGGTGAACTGAATCTGGTGAATCCCCCCACCACCTCGGCGATCAATGCCAACCCTGCTTTACAAGTCACTGCGGCGTATGCGAATACTCCAGGGCAAAACGTACCCGTGCAGCTTAATGCTGTGATTTACAATCCGACTAGCTCGAATATTGTGGTTACCGGAACAGAAAGTACTGGGGGAAGTCATTTTTCCCAAGAAGTGTGGTTGCAGATCAATGAATTAGGCACCAGTTCTGGAAATCAAACTAATCAGTGGCAATATCCGATCGAAGTAAATGCCAATGGCAGCTTTGCCTATGCGCTACATGTGCCATTTCCAGCGGATACGTATGAAGTACAAGTAGCACCTCCGCTGACTACAGCACAGACAAGCCTCAACTACACGTTTGACACGAATGAACAATCGGTATCACAACCGTTTCGTCTCACCTTTAGCGGTCAGGACAGCAATCAACAGTTGGGGTTATTGACCTCTGTTTGGGCCAATTACACTGATCCCACTGTCCAAGCGTTGGCCAAAACCATCACCACTGGATTAACTTCACAGACGGCCATGGCACAAGCGGTGTACAACTGGGAAGGGCGCAATATTGGCTATAACGGCAAGTTACTTCTCCATAATGGATATGGATGGAGCACTACCGAAGAGACTCTGAACAGCAAGGTGGGAATCTGTGTCGATTACGCGAATGTCGCTGACGCACTATTGCGTTCACTTGGCATTCCTACGCAAATGATCGTTGGCTACGCAAGTGATTCTAGTGTGCAAGAAGTAGATAACGGGAACAACGGTCATGCTTGGAATCGGTCATGGATCAATGGTCAATGGGTGTATTTTGACCCTACATGGTCGCGTGTTTACTTTCTCAGTTCAGCCACTGCCTTGCCAGGACCCCAAGATTTATGGGGATTTCAGCCTCAGTGGTTTAATCCATCCCCCAAAATATTTGACACCACTCATCATGCAGTAGGTGTGCAAGATCAATAATACACACGCAAAAACCCGCCCCTCGTCGCACGAATGAGGGGCGGGTTTTTGTTTCCGGTCAAATTTTGATTGCCATATTGCAGCGAATGGAATATGATAAAACTGCATTTTTGAACTGACCAGTCAGTTCGTAATGAGCATCCAAGGAGAGTGTAAATAATCGTGCGCAAAGGCATCCCGCGATATGTCGTCATTAGCTATTTGACCATCTTCTCAATCGGCACGCAGTACTTCACTAATCTTGCGTACCTGATGGGTCAGGTGACCATTCAAGACACGTTCAACAGTGGCACTTATGGGGTGATTGTCCCTACTGTGCTTTCCTATCTCGCGTTTGCCACCTTTTTGGCGATAGGTCCTTTGCTCGCAAAACGATACGGGTTGCGTCGCATGTATTTATTCTTTGTCATGCTATTGGTATTGGGTGCTCTTAGTGATTTTTTGGCACCCGACTCACTTCTATTTAGTTTGGGTAGGCTCTTGCAGGGAGCGGGATCTGGTGCTCTGTACATGGTCATGGTGCCACTTACCGCCTTGGCGATTCCTACTCAACACAGAAACTGGTTCGTCTTCATTATCTTATCCGGGCTTTTTGGTGCACTAGGGATTGGCGGCGTCTTTGGTGGACTTTCGCTAACAGTCGATGCTTGGCGTTGGTTATTTGCCCTATCTGCCCTGTTTTCGCTCACCACTCTAGTGCTAGGATACATTGTCCTCCCCCAACAAAGACCGCCCATGTCATCTACCATAGTAGATAAGTGGGGAACGATGCTGCTGTTCACCATTGCTGCCGTGTTGGTATGGCCTTTGATGAATTTGCAACGCTTGGGGTTGGATTCGATTCGCATTTGGCCATTATTCGCACTCGCGTTGGGGTTATTTGTACTGTTTGTGGCACTTGAACTTATTGTTCCAGAGCCAGTGATTCCGTTTCGTTTGCTAGCGGCTCCCAAGCCACTGTTCGGCACCGTCATGGCGGCAGCCGCCAACATCGCCGTCACTTGTGCCGTCATTGGCATCAGTGGCTATCTAATCAACATCGAGCAGGTTCACTTCATCTCACTCGCGGAATTTTTCATCGGTTTCTTTTTAGGTACCGTGGCATCTGGTCTGCTTAGCGCTTGGTTATATGACAAGTTAGGCGCGGGGCTATTGGGCGTGATCGCATCCATTGTCGTCGTATATGTCGGCATCTCGTGGGCCCACATGGGAGCCGGCGTGCCTATTGTTACTCTAGAATGGCAACTGGCTCTCTTGGGGGCGGCGTTTGGCATCATTCTGGTTACCGGTAGCCTCGGTGGCACACTAGCAGCCAAGGACATTTCGGAACTCGCCTCATTATCGATGGGAATGCAATACATCCGGAACCTGTTCAGTGCCTTCGGATCCCCCGTTTTTGGTTGGATCGTGCTGAACGCCACCACCATTCATTATGAACAATTACAATCCCGTCTCACGGTGAACAGCCCTTTTGCTGTGATGGAACTAAACCAAATTGCCGCCTCTTTTGGCCGTTATGACGGTGCACAAACCTCCCGTGCGATGGCCACCTATGTGCTGGCTGATCGCGTGCAATCTGCCTCCATGCTGTTTGCCTACCAAGAACTATTCAGCATTTTGCTGATTCTCAGCCTATTTATGCTGGCTGGCTCACTCGGCATGACCATGACCGGTAAAGGAATGGCGATCGCCCAAGAACAAGACCCACTGATCGGACTCTACCCTTCAACTTAGCATTCGCACATGCGGCCTTTCATCAGGCTGCAATGAAGCAAAAAACCGTTCTGCCGGAACCGGATGACTAAAATAAAAACCTTGGAAAACAGGACATCCATTTAGGCGCAAAAAATTCAGCTGAGTTTCGGTTTCTACGCCTTCTGCCACCACCTGAAGATGAAGCTGATCTGCCATACTGAGAATCGAAGCAAGAATGATCTGACTGCTTCCATTCTGCCCCATACTTTTAATAAACGATTGGTCAATTTTCAATTCATCAAGGTGCAGATCTTTCAAATACGCTAATGATGAATACCCCGTACCAAAATCATCTAGCGAGATCTGTAATCCCAATTGATGCAACTGCTCAAGCCTAACAATTGCTTCATCGACACGATTGATTAGAATTCCCTCTGTCACTTCCAGTGTCAAGAGACTTGGATTGACACCGGTGTCCCCAATAATTTGAGCGATGTGTTCGACAAAACCAAAATCATGAAACTGCACCGGACTCACATTAATCGAAAACGAGATCGGAATTTTCATTTCTTCCATACGTTTAGAAAACACGCACGCTTCATGAAAAATCCAGTAACCGATGGGGATAATGAACCCCTTGCTCTCTGCGGCTGGGATAAATTCTATCGGCGGAATGAACCCGCGCTCATTATGTAACCACCGCATCAGCGCCTCTGCCCCAATGATGTGCCCATCCTCCGTACACTTAGGCTGTAAAAACACCTGAAACTCTTCACGTTCCATGGCGTACAACAGTTCATGCTCAAGATCAAATAACGAATCTTCCTCTACGAGCGCCCAGTACCCTACCGTTTTTGCGCCCACCTTCACCGCAGAGATTTCATCGTGAGACATCCACACCTCGCCGTTGGGACGCTTGTTGATAAAAGTGCCGTTCCACCATTCAAGCTTCTGCAATGTTTCTCTCATTTCCGGATACTTCATCTGATTCAAATGAAGGGGGGACGCTAACGTTTTTGGCGATTTACCAATCAGTTGTGCACGCGAGTACCCGCTCATGATTTCAAAGACTGGATTGACATCTAGCATGCGGTGCTGCTGATCCGTAAGGATAAAGCCTTTAGTAGAATGTTCCATTAGATAACGGAGACTATCCGACACCCACTTCAAGTGGGATTCCGAAGTAATCTCCACCCCTTCTGTGAGCGCGTTTTCTTCCTCTATGTACCAACCCACTCGATTTTTCCCGGCACGCTTAATTTGCAGTAGTGCACTGTCAGCTTTTGATAAAAGCTCATCGTTCAGGATACCGCACGCCACGCCTATGCTCGCCTGAATCCTTAACTTTTCTTTCCCGGAAAATGGTTCGCGGGTGATTTCGTCATGAATTTTCTGGATGATCGGCCCTGCCTGTTCTTTGGTGTCCAACCCGGGCAGTAAAATGATAAATTCATCCCCACCCCAGCGATACTCTTGCATCTTCACCCCGCTCACGCGCCGCAAACGATGTCCCACTTCTGCAAGAATTTGATCCCCCACCTGATGGCCGAATGTATCATTGGCAAACTTAAAGTCATCGAGGTCAACGAGTGCCATCGTGCCAAACACGACAGCTTTCTCCTCCATCCAATCATTAAAACTAATGCGATTCATAAGCTGAGTTAGTGGATCATGGCCTCGCTCGTAGACGATTCTTAACCGTCTCGCACTTTCTTGGGTATAAAGCAAAAGTAGCACGGCTAATACCAGTAGATCGATAAAGTCATGCCACCGATCCGTCATTTTAAATAATATTGGTTCCCCGACCACCCAAGCGACAATGATCAGCAATCCCCAGGCCGGATTCTTCTTAAAAAAATACAACCCCAACGCGAGCCCTTCCGCAATTAGTATGACCCAGAAACGATTTCCCTGCAGATGCCACATCGGTACCCATACAAACAGACCAATTTGAACCACCATGGATACCATGCTGCTCCAAATCTCCCACTTGCGCGTCTGCACGATCACCATATAAATGATAGAAATAACCCCATAGGTCAGGATGTTCAGCGGATGTAAATACATTTGAATGAGCACAACCCAAAAAATCGGAAGTACTGAGCCGGCAATCGACCACACCCATTCAGGGAACATTTTAAATTCCTTGATTCGCCGTATTCCTTCAATGGTTTCCCAAAATCCAGCCGTGCCAACAGCGACCCATAGGATAAAAATCAGTTCAATCAATGATTAATGCCCCCAAAACAGTTATAGAGTGAATTTTACAAATAATGCGAATATTACTATATTATCCTGATTCTTAAATTATAACAAATCTTCGTATGGGTACTGTTCACTCAAAAATCAAGGCAATCGGGGAGGTCTCTTCATCGAACACGAGGACACGCTTACCCGATTGCTTGCCTCGATACAATCGCTGATCCGCTAGCCGATACGCTTCCTGATAAGTTTTCGCTTCACTAGGTATTTCAACCATGCCCATGGTCATTCCTAGTCCAAACTCGTGAAGTGGGCTTAATGTCCACCACCTGCCTTGCTGCACCTTTGTGTCCAAAAACCGCATGCCGCTTGTCTCATGAAGAACCAATACGAATTCGTCCCCTCCGAGTCGCGCCACCCAATCTCCTGCGCGCAATGTCCGCCGCGCATAGCGAGCAATCGCCTTTAAGGCGGCATCCCCTTGTTGATGCCCACGCTTATCATTGAGTTGCTTAAACGCATCGAGGTCAAAGAGGATAAATACCGCTGGCGCAGGGTTGCGCGTTGCAAAATACGTTTCCATATGTACTTCTAACGCCCGACGATTCCACACTTCCGTCAGGGGATCCACAAACGTCAATTCTTGCAAAAACGCTCGTTGTTCCACAATTTCTCGCACCAAATGATAATAGTCGATGACAACACTCATCAAAGGATGCACAGGTTGTCCTTTGCCACGCAACAAATAGAGAATTTCTCGACGCGCGTTTAACTGTAGTTCATACCGATCCATGTCCCAGTCTTGTCCCATCAGAGATACTTCCTGATTGTTGGTCGCAGATCGTCTGAAAATGCCTGCATCCTCCTGAAGCCAAGCGATATCTACTGCAGATAAGTTGCCCTGTCCAAAGTGTTCATGGAGCACTAATTCTCCATTGCTTTCCACCATCATCAACCCTTCCGTGACCGCAAACAGTTGCAAAAAAATATCACGAAATTGTTGCCATAATTGATCAGGATTCACCACACCAAACACATCACGTGCGACACGCAACAACCAGTTCAAAATATCCCGTTCTTCTTGCAAAACAGTCATCCGTTGAATGCCATCAATGGGGATGATAAACGACATCACCCCTAAAAATTCCTTGTTACTGCTGAACAAGGGGAAAGCAGCGGTAAAATATGCAAATCCAAACCGTGAAGCATCAACTCTTTCAAAGAAAAACTCCTGCTTCTTCCATGCTTCATATGCTACGGTGCGTCTAAACACAGAATTTTCTGATGTCATTCCCACCATCACAGGGTGAGTGATCTGATGACTTGGCCTCACATAGCGAACTTCGCCAGTATTATCGACAAAACTAAACAATAAATCCTCCGGTAATTCAGTGGCCGCACGAATAATACTCTCCACGGCGGTCGGTAGGATGCACTTATCTTCTATCATGAAAATCACAACTCTTCCTTATCACATCAATTGATACAGTGTATACATAGTTATACCTTTAATAATACAGCATATCGGCTCATTATGTGAGGTGTCAAAGGCAAAATTTCAACTTCCTGAAATAATTATATTGACGAATATGCGGTGAATTACAGTGTTTTTTTAGAATAAGTGTTTGATGGCAGGAATTATAATGGTAATAACGAATTGATCAGTATTATTAAATAAATATGTCTATTTTGGGGGGTATCGTGATGTGGAAAGAAAGTTATCGAGTAGGTGTTGATATCATTGATACGCAACATCAAGAATTGTTCCACCGTGTATCTGACTTTTTACAAGCGATCAAAAGTGATGGTGAATGGGAACAAAAAGTGGCAAAGGTAAAGGAAACCTCTGATTTTATGCAAAATTATGTAATAGAACATTTCTCCGATGAAGAAGCTTTTCAACAGTCAATTCACTATGACCAATATGAAAAACACCACCAAGTACATGAAAATTTCAAAGCAGAAGTAGCGAAACTTGCACAAAAACTAGAAGATAGCCAATACCATGAAGAGGTGGCTCAGGAATTTGCCGGCAAACTGATGACGTGGCTGATCTATCACGTGGCGATGGAAGATCAAAAAATCGGGGAATACGTTCGGCATGGAGGAGAATCACAATGAAAGCTGAGTTTATGAATCCCTTTTTGCATGCGACCAAGGACGTATTTCAGCAAATGATGAGTCTGGACATTGAAAGAGGAACAATCGAATTGCGCAGTGACTTCATCACCGGCGAAGACGCAAATGTGTTGATCGGCGTCGTCGGGTCTGTCACCGGCATGGTACTTTACAGCTTCCCTAAGCAGACCGCGCTGGAAATGGTCAAATCCCTATCAGGCATGGAGATGAACGATCTCGATATGTTTGTAACGTCTGCATTGGGAGAAGTAAGCAATATCATCAGTGGCAACGCACTGAGCTATTTGTCCAAGGCAAATTATGCGTGTGATATTGCTCCCCCTCAGATCCTCTTGGGTACTGCACAATCCATTTCTGTCGCGGCTCCAAAATCGCTTTATGTCGGACTCAGTTCCTCAGTGGGTGACTTCTCCATGCACGTCGCACTCGCGGAAAAATAATCAAGGCCATCATTCACCCAAAGACCGCCTCTACGTGGATAGAAGGCGGTTCATTCGATATTCAACCCACATACGATGGAACCACTTGCTGATCAATAGAAGACACTCTATTAATGCCTGTCATAAACTGATTCATCCATAACTCCATGGTCACAAGGCCCCAGAGCAGACGGGACGCACGACGTTGTGTGGGTCCTGAGCTGTTCAGCAATGCGGTAATGGCTTCAGGCCGATAAATAGCCCTTGTATGGGAAGAGGAATCTAGTAACAAATGCGCAATATCAGATTTCCATTCTCCAAATATCCACGCAATAATCGGAACAGGAAAGCCTACCTTTTTTCGCTTCATCACGTAGGGCGGAATCACATCGGCAAATGTTTTTTTCACCAAATACTTAGGAACTCCAAAGCGCATCTTGTCACGAGACGGCAATTGCATAGCATACTCTACCAATGTTTCATTTAGAAAAGGCACCCGCAGTTCTACGGAATGCGCCATGGAAATCTTGTCCGATTTAGCAAGCGTATTTTCCGGTAGCCAATGCAAGCAATCAAAATACAACATGTGGTCAAGTGCATCCATCTGATCCGTCATCTTCAGCGCAGACCACAAGGAACTCATTGGCAATTCAGATGCTTGTTCTGCTGCGGTCCCCACTCCAATTACATGCACAAAGTGAGACTTTAATAATCGATTCAGTTCAGATAGTGTAAACATACTGCCAATGCTTTGGTACCAATGCGTAATCGGATGTAATGAACGATGCAACACCCCCACACCTGGCAACTCCAACGCACTCCCCATATGAAAAGCCATTTGACGGATACGTTGCGGAATATGTTGGAGAGCCCGCAGCCAGTAAATTTGACGATACAAATCATATCCTGCAAACAGTTCATCCATTCCCTCGCCACTAAAAAGCACCTTACACCCCGCTTCGTGAGCCACCCGACTGGCAAACCACAGGGGAATAGCGGTCGGGTCTGCAATCGGTTCATCCATATCACGAATAATGTTGGGCAATGCATCCCATACTTCTTGCGCTGAAAATTGTGCTTCCCTGTGATGACAGCCAAATTGTCGCGCCACGCGCTGTGCATACGTTCTTTCATCGTATTCTGTGACATACAGATCTGATCGCTCAGAGGGCGCGTCAAAGCTTACCGTGATCGTATCCGGCGGTTGACCGTACAGTTGTGTTTGCAATCCCACAAGTAACGTTGAATCGACACCACCACTTAACAAAGTGGCCGACTGAACCTCAGGCGCTTGCTGCACGGCAACAGCGTGGCGGATATGGCGGTTTAAAGTAGATTTTTTTTCTATATAGCTGGTATAGCTGGCCTGTGAACGATTGCGCGCCCCATCTGCGATCACATTAGCTAGACTCCAATAGGGCTGAATACGGATCACATCGTGATGTATAGTCGCACGATTCCCAGCCGGTAGCTTATGTATTCCTTCGATGATCGTATCTGGAGCCGGTGCAAAGCGAAGCGTATGGTAACTATTCATCGTGTTGAGATTCAGGTGTAAGGGTACCAGTGATAAAAGTGCGCTCAACTCAGACGCAAAGGCAAAACCAATCGATGTGTGAGCATAGAACAGCGGTTTCACACCTATGCGATCACGAGCAATAAACAGCACCTCACGCCTCTCATCCCAGATGGCCAATGCAAACGTGCCTTCCAATTGAAGTACACAATCCTCACTATACTCTTCATATAAATGTACGATCACTTCGACATCAGAGTCCGTTTGAAAAAAATGTCCCCTTCGTTCAAGCTGTTTTCTTAATGGTTGATGATTGTATATTTCCCCGTTACATACCACGGCCAGATCATGAGCCTCATTCCAAATCGGCTGCACCCCTGATTCCTTCCCCACAATAGCCAGTCGAGTCATTCCCAGCGACACTTTCGATGACGAATAAATATATGTACCATCTGGTCCTCGGTGATGCATCAGTTCAAGCATGTTCTCTACTTCGCTTCGTCCTCTTGATGCCATACTTACAGCAGAAACAATCGCCGCAATTCCGCACATAGGTAGAATCTACCTTTCTGTCATCCTATCTGCTTTTCAGCAAATATCTGTGTACGAAACGATTGTAGAGGATGATCATGAGAATCACGTGATATTTTGCTGTACGTCCATCAAGGAAAATTCAAGCGACGTTTCGTACATTTGGATTGTCCACAAAATTCATCTCCAAAAAGGAGCCACATTTGATGAGAGCAAAGACAATTTCAATCAGCTTGGCTGCACTGAGCTTAATCGGTATAATGGGTACTGCCAGTGCATTTGCGGCGACAAAACCCACTCACACCACACCACCGACATTTCCACATCATGGATTTGGAAATGGGGTGGGACATGGAATGATGGGATCCTTACCAACGATTCTAAAAATCAGTAAAACCACACTTCAAACTGACTTAAAAAATGGGGATAGTATTTTGCAAATTGCACAAAAAAAGGGGATTTCCGAAAAATCACTAATTGCTGCGATGGAAAAAGCTGATCAAGCACAGCTCAACAAACTCGTCACCAGTAAAAAAATCACGGCCACCCAAGAACAACAAATGATAAAACGCTATGACAGCACGATTACCAAAATGATCACCAGCAAACACAAGGCCAAATCGCCCACATGAGCCATAATGAAGGCAACGATTCAGGAAAAGCAACGCAGCAAGACCACTGGCAGCCACCGCTTTTGCAGGAGGCTGCCATCCGACGTTTGGACGAACAGTTGATTGCCGATCCCGAAAACATTTCACTGCACTTCGAACGAGCCTGCCTGTATGCGGAAAGTGGACGCACCACGGAGGCAAAGACGGCTTACATCAACTTGTTAATGAAAGACCCCGCTCACTTGGGCGCGCTCAATAATTTAGGCACCTTACTCTATCGTACGGGGTATCGCACCGCCGCGCAGACGGCCTATACACAAGCCATTGCCACCCATCCTAATGATCCCATGGGACACGTAAACTTGGCGAATTTATTGATGGAAAATTATGAATGGTTGTCGGCTCGCAGACATTATGAAACAGCGCTGCAGCTAGATCCGAACCATGTGCAGGCGCACCAGGGGCTCTCCTATGTACTAATGGAACTTGGCGATGAGCAAGGCGCGATCGACCATCGCCAAAAAGGCTTCCAAGATCATGCCATTATCAGCCTGCCGTATTACGGACACGATACGTCGCTTCCCATCTTGTTGCTTGTTTCCGCCGTCGGTGGCAATACACCGACCCGCTGGTTACTAGACGATCACCATTTGCAACAATACGTGGTGGTGGCTGAATTCTGGACGCCCACCATGAAGTTGCCAGTCCATCAACTTGTCTTTAACGCGATTAGCGATGCCGACCTCGCCACTCCGGCGCTGATTGCCGCAAACGCCCTGCTGACTCACACCGTGGCACCCGTCATCAATTCTCCCACTGCCGTACTACACACCACGCGCGCAGAAATTACACAGCGTTTTCGCCAACTGCCGGGTATCGTGGTACCGCAGACCGTGCTTTTTTCCCGCGCTACACTAGAAGCTCCTGACGCACTATCTATCTTGACCCAGCATGAGTTTACATTCCCATTTTTGCTGCGATCCCCTGGATTTCATACAGGCCGCCATTTTTTGTTAGTAAAAAATAGCACTGAATTCACCGCGGCTTTAGCTGATCTTCCCGGTGCTGAATTATTGGTGATTGAATACCTTGATGCGCGTGACACCGATGGCAATGTACGCAAATACCGCGTCATGATGATTGATGGACAACTGTATCCATTGCACCTTGCGATATCCACTAATTGGAAAGTACATTATTTCACCGCGGAGATGGCTAATCAGCCTGCATACCGTGCGCAAGAGGCTGAATTTCTCAACAATATGCAACAGGTGATCGGGGCACGCGCGATGGGGGCGCTCGCACGAATTCAAGCTGAGCTTGGTTTAGATTATGCAGGCATTGATTTTAGTGTAAACGCTAATGGAGACGTGCTATTATTTGAAGCAAATGCTACGATGGTGGTGATCCCGCCAGAATCAGGCGCGACACAAGACTACCGCCGCCCGGCTGTGGATCGTGTGTTTCAGGCCGTTGCACACATTATCGAGGAACGAGGTGAGCGATATGACGACGAAAACAAACCGCTCGCATCACAACACTTCTATACAGAGCTACTTGACAATGATTCATGCCATCGTAAAAAACGTCTTACAGACGAATGATTTTCAGATGTACTTGTTTGGCTCTTTTGCGCAAAATAAATCAGCTCCCTCATCGGATATCGACATTGCCATCGCGACCACGCAACCGTTAGCTCCATATGTACTCGCACTGGTTAGGGATCAGTTGGAGGAATCCACCATCCCCTATCATGTGGACATCGTTGATTTGCGGCAAGTGAATGAAAAGTTAAGAGAAGCGGTACAAAGGCAGGGGATTTTATGGCAAGGCTGACGCAGGCCATCGAAAGGGCGGAGCAGGCATTGTCCTCATTGCAGGCAGTGATCTCCATACCAGAACCAAGTGAGATCGAACGGGATGCGGCCATCCAGCGCTTCGAATTTACTTTTGAGGCGATATGGAAAACAGGACGCCATTTTTTGCGTGAAGTGGAAGGTATTGATGACAATTCACACAAAAGTGTCATCCGATCCTGCCGACAAGCGGGAATCTTTGACGATATGGAGGCCCACCACGCACTGGAAATGGCGGATGATCGCAATCTGACAAGCCATACGTACGATCGTGATCTAGCATTGCAAATTTACAATCGGTTAGATCAACACTCATTACTCTTGGCTGAATGGCTAAAAAGAATTAAAGAAAAGAGCAAAGCGGAATGAAGCACGTCAGCCGTTGAACGCCTGTGCTGCCGCCGTCAATCCGCTGCGCACCGCTCCCTCCAAACTAGCTGGCCAACCAGTATCCGTCCAGTCCCCCGCCAGCCACAGTCCCGCAATGGGCGTTTTGCTCCCTCGTCGCAACCGACCTGTCCCCACCGCTTGCAACAACGTCGCCTGAGGCTGCCAAACCGTCCTTGCAGCGAGCACTTGCGCATGTTTGGAGCGCAAAAAATTCCGACGCAATTCTACATCGACAGCCTGCACCAGTTGATCCGCCGACCAAGCTCGCAATGCATTCGCCGCGCTGACGGAGACAACCAAAAGCCGCCCATCCAGTTCCGCATCTGCAAGCAAGCGGCCACGGTTGAATACAAACTGCGCGATCCCTTCTGCGAAGGCCGCCATCTCCCCATCTAGCAGCGGTCGATCATAGAGCAGATACACATTTACAATCGGGCTCCATGCCAACTGCTCAAGCTCACTAAAATAACCCATTGTCCGCGCCTCATCGGGCATTATTTTCAACAAAGCATCAGGTGGCAGTGCGCAAACCACCACATCCGCTTTAATACGCGTGCCATCTTGGTGCATCACACCGGTGACTCGTTGATCCGTAATCAATAGCCTAGATACCGGAGCGCCCAACTGTACCGACACGCTCCGCTCCCGTAGCACCGCGAGCGCGCGTGCGCCAATCGTGCCAAGTGGCACACGGAAGTTGCCCATACGGGCAGCACGCCAACCGTTCACCACACCCGTCCGAAACGCATTGACCGCTTGTTTGGCACTTGCCTCCTGTGCTCTCGTGTTCAACACCGACACACCGACTAGATCCCACAGCCGCTGTATGCTTTGTTCACTCTGACCATGGCTGGTTAGCCAGTCTGCATAG
Organism: Bacillota bacterium; assembly: GCA_021846145.1. The sequence goes on along the minus strand of JAJZCJ010000036.1, from coordinate 435 downwards.
GACACATCATCCAACCTAGCGGATGGCACACGAAAGGCACCTGCCATCGCGAGTGCACGCACGCGGTCCTTGATGGTCAAATGCCGATACCCCATGAGCGTAGGTAACAGGTGAAGCGACCCAGGCAAACGCACACTGGTCAGATTGGACCAGTGTCCTTCATAGACCACCGGAATCTTTAATAACGGTTGAAACTCTACCGCTTCTTCCATGCCAATTTTGCTCAGAAACCCTTTGACCTCATCGCAACAACCAAGCAACACATGCTGACCGTTATCCAACGTGCGACCCGTCACAGCGTCGCGAAAAGAGAAAGCCCGTCCCCCCGCGTAGTGCTTGCGTTCGAGCAAAATAACAGAATCCGTCCCTTGCACAAGTTCTGACAACCTAAGCGCTGCAGCTAACCCCGACCAGCCAGCGCCAATCACCACAAAC
>JAJZCJ010000369.1 GCA_021846145.1 Bacillota bacterium | reverse complement strand
GTGAACCTTTTGTCATCACACCATTGACTAGTTTCCAACCATGAGACTCAAGCAATTTTTTACCTTCGGCAATATTAAACGAATAGGGTGGCTTGGCTGCAAGCGCTGGATCTAGAAACTGAGTTTTAGGAACAGATGGAATTGGTCCGAAAAGTGGAACTGCATAACCTTTGTAAATGTCCTTACTAACCCCTGCATTGTCTAACCCCATTTGAAGCGCTTGTCGCACATACAATTGATCAAAGATGCTCTTCGATGGCGATCCTGGCCACATGTTCATTTCTGTCCAATAAATTCCAAAAGAGTACACTGGTGTCACTTGGTCGCCCATTGAAGTGAGAGAACGTTCGGACCCCAATTGTGACTGATCCAAATATCCAACATTGATACTGCCGGTTTTAAGAGCTGCCAATTCAGCCGTGTTAGACGCTTCAAAACTAAATACAATTTTGCCAACATTACTTTTATGTCCCGCGTAATTTTTATTCGGAACCAGTACCCAAGATTGATTAGGTGTACCACTTTGCACTTTAAAAGGACCATCTACCACCGTATCAAACATGGGATTGGAAGCGTTATTCCCTAAATATTTAATTTCTTGCGTCATATTACTGTATTTATCCCACACTGCTGATGGCAATGGCGTTAATTGAATGATTCCATTATAGATAAACCATTGCTGATTAGCAGGCTTATCCAAAGTAATGGTCACTTCATGACTGGTATTAGGCACTATACTTTTAATACCATTCGGAATATCACCTGTACCAACACCTACAAAGGGCCAAGGAGAAGGAGCGTTGGGAGCAGATGCGGCTTGAATTACTTTCCAAGTAAACATCAAGTCCTTTGATGTGACCGGTTGACCATTGGACCACTTCCATTTAGGATTTAGAAAAACGTGGTACACCGTTCCGGTTTTGTTATAAGTAATTTTGCTTGCGATCGAAGACTTCCAGTTAATCGTGTAATCGTTGTTAATCCACAACAGCGGTTTAAACACTTGATCAACAAACTGCGTATTATACTCACTGTCATTAGCGGCATTACTAATCGGCAAGAACCAGTTCAGATTCGTTTGAGACGGTAGTGCGTATTCGATGACACCTCCAGTTGAACTGGATGCTGCAAAAGTAGATGGCGCAACAAGCAAACTAGATCCCACAACCATTGCAATGGCCACTGCCGTATTTTTATTCAATTTCATCGTTCTTCCCCCTTTTTATTGGCTAATATTCCACATCATTATTGATCAGGTCTGTGCCTGTGCACCCCCCCTTTCGCTAGTTGGAGAAGTGACAAGCAACAAAATGTTTTGGCTTGACTTCTCTCCATTCAGGGATTTGCATTTTGCAAACATCTTGCGCAATCGGACAACGTGTATGGAAAACACAACCAGACGGCGGATTAACCGGACTAGGTAAATCCCCCTGTAAAATGGTGCGTTCACGTTTTATTCGAGGATTAGCAATGGGCACGGCGGTTAGTAGTGCTTGCGTATAGGGATGAAGCGCATTGGAAAACAACTCATCAGAAGTTGCTAATTCGGCCATTCGTCCTAAATACATCACCAGCACCCGATCACTGATGTGTTTTACCACTGATAAATCATGGGCAATAAAAATATAAGTAAGGTTAAACTCTTTTTGCAAATCCTCCAAAAGATTAATAATTTGAGATTGAATGGAGACATCTAACGCCGCAACCGGTTCATCCAGAATCATCAATTTGGGATTCATAATCAGCGCGCGCGCAATACCAATCCGTTGCCTTTGCCCACCAGAAAACTCATGCGGAAACCGCCTGGCGTAGGAGGGATCTAATCCCACTTTTTGCAAAATAGCATTGATGTGCTCTTGTCTTGCATTTTTATCATATAAGTCATGTACTTCCATTGGTTCAAAAAGCGTTTGCGAAACAGTATACCTAGGATTCAATGAGGCATACGGATCTTGAAATACGATTTGCATTTCTTTGCGTTTGGTACGCATCTGAGATTTTGTGAGCGTTAAGAGTTCATTGCCTTCAAATTTTACCGAGCCATGTGTGGGCTCAATTAACCTCAGAATACTACGACCTAATGTTGATTTCCCACAACCAGATTCGCCAACAATACCGACGGTTTCTCCAGCATAAACCTGCAAAGAAATGCCATCAACAGCTCGGACGCTCCCTTTCACTGTATGAAGCCACCCTCCCCGAATAGGAAAGTGTTTTTTCAAGTCAGTCACTTCTAACAGAACTTCACTCATCGCTTAAGCCTCCTTCTGGTTGTGCAACCAACAACGGGATAGATGAGATTCGCCAACTTCAAATAACGGCGGAAGTTCATATTTACATTGATCTATTACACGAGGACACCGCGCTGCAAAACGACAGCCACTTGGCATTTTAACTAATGATGGAACATTCCCAACGATAGGTTGTAAACGTTCTTTATAAAGCACATCCATTTTCGGGATTGCATTTAACAAACCTTGTGTATAGGGATGATTCGTATTGAAGAAAATATCGTCAACTGTTCCCTGTTCAATGATGTAGCCAGCATACATAACGGCCACACGGTCGCACATTTCTGCAACCACACCCAGATCATGTGTAATCAATAAAATGGAGGTGCCAAAATCATGAGACAGTCCCTTCATTAACTCAAGAATCTGAGCCTGAATAGTCACATCCAATGCGGTGGTAGGTTCATCCGCAATCAGTAAACTAGGGTTACAAATCATGGCGATGGCGATCATCACGCGTTGTCTCATCCCACCAGATAACTGGTGTGGATAATTCTCCATAATTTCATCTGGTCTTGCAATCCCCACTTTTTTTAACATTTCAATCGATTGCCGATCTGCTTGACTACCAGTGATTTTATTATGTAATTTTAAGGCTTCCGTAATTTGCGAACCAATCTTGTAAACTGGATTCAACGAGGTCATTGGTTCCTGAAATATCATACTAATTTCATCACCTCTTGCTTGCTGCATCTCACTTGTTGATATTTCCATCAAA
>JAJZCJ010000368.1 GCA_021846145.1 Bacillota bacterium | reverse complement strand
ATATGGGATTTGACCCCACTTTCCTGAATAGCATCAAGCGTTCGCAAACAGTAGTCAGTTGACTCTTTTGCTTCTTCAGGACTACTCACAAACTCCCCAAGGTGGTCAAGGGTAGCGAGAATATTCTGCCCATTCAATTCTTTTACAGTCGCAATCGCGGGTTGAATAGAATCGCCAGCAACAAAACGATCCGCGCCAAATTTCAGCCCATATCTTTTTGCCAACTGGTTAATTGATCTGTTTTTGGCAAAATACAAAAAGGTGTCACGCATCAATTGTTCCACTCATAACACTCCTTTCCCTCCTAATGCTACCACTAATACACGCAATATTCATGCCACGCACTAATCGTTCATTTAATCATATATTTTGTTGCACCTATTCGTTCAACTGAACAATAACGTATAATGGCACTATACATTATTGTTCAATTTGAACAAATAGACAGGAGATAATTTTCGATGATTTTTTCAAATGATTCGCCAATCAAGCCAAAAATATTACACAACATCCTTGATACCATCCACGAAGCGATCACCATCATTGATGCAAATGGTATTGTTTTATATTGGAATGCCGCTGCCGAGAACCTTTATGACATTTCCGCCAATGAGATCATTGGTCGCCCCATCTCCGAGTTTGGCTGGAAGTCTTTGATGATAGCAAAGACCTTGGAGAATCGCCAACCAATCTTACAGGCATATCACGAACCAAGACCCGGAATCTACGTGCTTATCAACTCAACACCGCTTTTTCACGATGATCAATTAATCGGTGTTATTTCATCGGAACAAAATGTCACCCACCTTGTAAAATTGGGCAATGAACTATTCACCACCAGTGGTCAATTGCGGTCCCTTGAAGATCAAATTAACCGCGTTGCCCAAGATGAAAATCCATTCTATCGGATTAAAGGCAATAGTGTCGCCATGTCACGCATCCTCCATACAGCAGAACGGGTAGCCAAATCTACTGCCACTGTGCTCATTACAGGAGAATCAGGTGTCGGCAAAGAACTGATCGCACATGCTATCCATCGTGCAAGTCCACGTAGCCAAAAGCAATTTATTGCTATTAACTGTGGTGCTATTCCTGCTTCTCTTTTTGAAAGCGAATTATTTGGTTACCAAGGAGGCGCTTTTACTGGGGCTGATCGCAATGGACGACAGGGAAAAATTGAACTAGCCAATCATGGCACTCTATTTCTTGATGAGATTGCTGAATTGTCTATTGAAATGCAAGTAAAACTACTCCGTATTTTACAAGAAAGGCAGTTTTATCGAATTGGCGGGACCGAGCCGATCGATGTAAATGTGCGAATTCTAGCTGCCACCAATCGCAATCTTGAACATATGGTAGAGACTAATCAATTTCGCGAAGATTTATATTACCGACTCAACGTAGTGACACTAGTAATCCCACCATTACGAGAACGCCTAGAAGAAATTCCGGAACTCATTCAAACGTTCTTAAAAGAAATTGCATTAGAGTATAACAAGCCCATTCCACACATCGATCCAGAAGTACTAATGACCCTTTTAAATTACCCGTGGCCCGGGAATGTTCGTCAATTAAGAAATTTATTAGAGCGGCTCATCATTCTCTCGGACGGTGATTCTATTCATCGTGAACACTTACCCGCGAACATGCAAAACCCCTTTATTGATGGGAACTTGCACTCAAATCCTCAGCATCCTACGAACCATGTTTTACCAACGGTCGATGCAAAGGAACAACTTAAATCAGCGCTACAAATGACTTATGGCAATAAAACTGCCGCCGCCAAATTACTTGGCATCTCCCGTGGCACATTATATAGTAAAATGAAACAGTATAATTTATCGTGAAGTAGCATAAAAAACTGCATCTGATCCATTCTTGGTGAACGGAAGGATGCAGTCCATTTTCTCAGCAATTCATGTTTTGATGTGCACTACCACAATAATAGACCCCACAGTAGATAAATGATCAGGAAGGAGATTGCCCAACGTCCCCAGACATACCCTCCGCCACCTTCACGAGCTACTCCATATCCACCAAATGTGAGCGCTAGATCTAGATGTTTTGCTTCTTCTGCACTTAGCGGCGCTAATGCTAGCTTCGGTGGAATATATTGCTGCGGAGACAAGATAATCACTTTATCACCTTGAATCCGTTCGATCACCCCCTCGTGATAACCGTAAGGGGTTCTGAAACGAACGTACTTTCCAATATGGCGTTGGTAGTCCGTTCTCAACAAGTCAAATCCACCTCCTTACTTGCGCAGTTGTCACTATCAACAACTAACTGAAGTGATTTTTAAAGCATTAATAAGCTCCACCCGCTCCATAACCACCACCAGTACCTGGTACAAGCAAGAAGAACAGGACAAAGATAATCAAAAATACGACCGCCCACTGAGTATAGCCTCCAAAAGTTCCATACATCCCAATACACTCCCTTTACTTGTGATGTGTGTATCATATGAGGACGGACAAAGATACTGTGGCGGCATTTATCCATCGGCAAACGCACATATCCGTTACTGAGTAGCGTTCCAGATAAGCAAATAGCACTCTGCGAAAAATTCAGACCTGAATCTGCATACAAAAATAAAAGCACATGTCAGTTACTTCTAACTGATAAGTGCTTTTATTTTGATTTACCGCGCTTTGTTGTGATGGGCAGTGGCGGTTTCGAACCGTCGACCCCCTGCTTGTAAGATCGGTAAATAATGGTTAATACGCTATATGTAGCGTTCATATCGTCCGAAAACGAGCCAAAAAACACTACAAGTTTTTACGATTCACATAAATTCGTTACAAATTCGGAACATAAGCGACCTTCTGTCAAACTGGCAGGAGGTCGACAACGTAAAAAAGCGCCCCCACGAATGAGAGCGCCGCAATCATTAATTACCGTTAGTTAACGCTATAAATGTACCGTTTACCCTCGTCTACGAACCAATCGCACTGTTCAGACGCTGCAAACGCTGCCTTCAAAAATTTAGCTTCGCCCATTACCAAATATGAAATCGGGAGAAAATCATCATTA
>JAJZCJ010000367.1 GCA_021846145.1 Bacillota bacterium | reverse complement strand
TGGCCGAAGATATGTGGGTATCGACGTTTCACTCCATGTGTGTGCGCATTTTGCGCCGAGAGATTGAACCGTTGGGGTATACCAGCCACTTTACGATCTTAGATGCTGCCGATCAATTAACTGCAGTCAAACAGGTGTGCGATGAACAAAATCTTGATGTGAAGCGATTTGAGCCGCGAATGCTGTCTGGTGCAATTAGTAATTTTAAAAACCAGCTTAATGCGCCGGATCGGGCACTAAAGATGGCCGGAAACAAGCATGAACAAGTGGTAGCTCAGGTGTATGAACGTTATCAGACTAAACTTAAGGCCATAAACGCCTTGGATTTTGACGATCTGATTATGAAAACGGTTCAACTCTTTGAGAATTTTCCACAGGTGCTTGATTTTTATCAGAAAAAATTTCAATACGTGCTCGTGGATGAGTATCAGGATACGAACCACAGTCAGTACCGGTTGGTAAAGTTGTTGGCTGGTCGACACAAAAATCTCTGCGTGGTGGGGGACTCAGATCAGTCTATCTATCGTTGGCGAGGGGCGGATGTTAGCAATATTCTCTCTTTTGAGCGGGATTATCCCAATGCAAAAGTGGTGAAGCTAGAACAGAATTATCGTTCTACAAAAATGGTATTGCAGGCTGCCAATGGCGTGATTTCTCAAAATTCCGAACGACCGGAGAAAGTGCTTTGGACAGAGAACGATGAGGGCGTCCCTATTCGCTATTTTCGCGCGTATGATGGACAAGAGGAAGCTAGGTTTTTGGTCGATGAAATGTATCGCAAGAAGCATGAGGATCAACTTGCTTATCGCGATGTGGCTGTGTTATATCGTACCAATGCACAGTCTCGAATGGTGGAAGAAATGTGCATTAAGTCGGGAATCCCTTATCACATCTTTGGTGGACTCAAGTTTTATGAGCGCAAGGAGATCAAGGATTTACTTGCCTATTTGCGCCTTATTGCCAACCCTAAAGATGATATCTCCTTTATGCGCATAGTCAATGTACCGAAACGAGGCATTGGTGAGGGCACGATCACTAGACTGAACGAACATGCGATGAACATGTCAGCGTCCTTGTTGGAGGCCGCGCAGGATGCCGGATATTTGGGGCTTGCTGCACGATTTGTAGAACCGCTTGAAGGGTTTGCGAGTTTGATTCGGCAACTGGCAGCCATGCAGGAATTTATGAATGTTACCGAACTGACCCAGGAAGTGCTGGATCGCAGCGGTTATCGTTCCATGTTGATCAAAGAGGGCTCGATTGAAGCGCAGACAAGGCTAGAAAACGTGGAAGAATTGCTGTCAGTTACCAAAGATTATGATCAACGCAATGAGGCGGGCAGCTTGCTTGGCTTTTTGACAGACGTGGCACTTGTAGCAGACGCGGATCAGGAGAAAGGGTCGCAAGATGGCATCACGCTGATGACGTTACATAGTGCCAAAGGGCTGGAGTTCCCAGTTGTCTTTTTGGTAGGCGTGGAGGAAGGTATTTTCCCACACTCACGTGTAGCGGTGGATGTTGCGGAAATGGAAGAGGAACGTCGGTTGTGTTACGTGGGAATCACCAGAGCGATGCGTGAATTGTATATCACGAATGCGCTCACAAGGACGCTATACGGTCAAACGAAAAGCAACCCACCTTCACGATTTTTGACTGAAATTCCTTCAGATGCCATTGTAGAGGTGACGCACAAGCGTGTGGGAGCAGCAAAATCTCTTCGCGCTATTGGTGCAACGGAAGGGAAGATGGAGCACATTCCAGATCATTTTGGCAACGTTAATGAGAATTGGAATATTGGCGATCAGGTAGAACATCGCAAATGGGAATTCGGCGTGGTGACGGGAATGAGTGGCGAAGGTGAAAACTTAGAATTATTGATCATTTTCCCAGAACCGATTGGCGAAAAGAAATTGCTTGTCAAGTATGCCCCCATTCAGAAGGTGAGTGAAAGTAATGAATGAGGTTCGTGAACAATTGGAGGCAATGCGCGCGACAATCCGCGAACTTGACTACCATTATCACGTACTGGATCAGCCTTTGGCTAGCGATGTTGAATATGATCAATTGTTTCGAGAATTGGTGGCTTTAGAAACAAGCAACCCACACTTGGTGACGCCTGACTCACCAACGCAACGCGTGGGAGGCGTAATCATTGACGGATTTCAAAAGGTCAGTCATGCCACACCGATGCTGTCACTTGGTAATGCGTTTTCAGAGCAGGACCTGATAGATTTTGATCGACGTGTAAAAGAATTGAGTGGGGATGTGCCGAACTACGTTTGCGAATTAAAGATTGACGGATTGGCTACCTCGCTCGTGTATGAAAATGGACTGTTTGTGAGAGGTGCTACGCGCGGTGACGGCGTGACTGGTGAGGACATAACGGCAGGACTTAAAACGGTGAGGGCGATTCCACTCCGGCTTCGCGAACCGCTTACCATCGAAGTTCGTGGAGAGTCTTACATGTCGCGCCAGGCATTTTTGCGTCTGAACCAAGAGCGCCAGGCTGCAGGTGAATTGCTTTTTGCTAATCCGCGTAATGCGGCCGCGGGTTCGTTGCGTCAATTGGATAGTACACTTGTGGCAAAGCGCCAATTATCCTTTTTTGCGTATACGCTAGTCACACCGGAGGGCGTGGCAAGTTCGCAAAAACAGGCGCTTGTGCGCATGGCTGAAATGGGTTTTGCTGTGAATGCCCATTGGAGGCCATGTGGTTCCATTGCGGACGTGATGGAGTATATTCGATGGGCGGAATCGATGCGTTCCACACTTGGGTATGATATTGATGGCGCGGTGATTAAGGTGGACGATTTTGCTTTGCAAAAGGCGCTGGGTACAACAGCAAAGAGCCCGCGTTTTGCAATTGCTTACAAGTTTGCAGCAGAGCAGGAAACGTCTCGTCTGCTGGCAATTGAATTAAATGTGGGACGCACTGGGGTCGTCACCCCTACTGCTGTGATCGAACCTGTGCCACTTGCAGGCACCACTGTAAGTCGAGCGACGCTTCACAATGAAGACTTTATTAGGGACAAAGACATTCGAATTGGCGAT
>JAJZCJ010000035.1 GCA_021846145.1 Bacillota bacterium | reverse complement strand
CTGCTAATAGGCAGCTAATTGATGAGTTGCACAAATTAGGCCTGCGTTTTGACACTGATTTGTCAGAAATCAACGCTGCAGATTTGCCATTTGCGGGAAAAACAGTGGTGCTCACGGGAACGTTTACTACAATGTCTCGTGTGGAGGCGCAAGATCGCGTTGCTAGTCAAGGCGGCAAAGTAAGTTCGAGTGTGAGCAAAAAAACAAACTATGTGATCGCGGGGGACAGCGCAGGTTCAAAGCTGGAAAAGGCAGAGCAAATTCTCAGGGAAACCCCAGGCAGTGCGCTGCAAATCATCAATGAAGCAGAATTTTTGCGCATGCTGGAAGCTTCCCAGAGTGAGTGATACAACGGCGTGTGCTTACCTTCCGCGAATAAATTCATTGATGTTTTGTTTATAGCGTCGCCTGATTCGCACAAACCGATAACGAGTACTGTAACGCCCAGTAAGGAAGGATATGGGGATAAGTACAATTGCACCAGTTAACCACCAGTTCATCTTTTGATCCACTCCTGTTTACTTGGTGAGAGGTTTTTGTCTTTTGAGGATATGCTTGTGTGTGCTGGATTAGAATCTATCGTGCAATAAGCCCAAATGATTTTAGTTAAATGCGCAAGCAATTATCGCAAAAATCCATTTTCGCTTGTCTGTGAATCTGTTATACTAACAACGGTCTGTAGAATAAGGGGAGGCACACAACCTGATGCGGTACTTGTTGGCTGTGCTAATAAGTTTTGGATTTGTTTACTTTACTGTCCCATATGTTCAAAAGTTGGCGCTTAAAACTGGATTTGTGGATATGCCTAATCAACGCAAGATCCATACAGCTCCCATCCCGCTATTGGGTGGTCTTTCGATTTATATGGGGTTTGTCGTTACAGGCGCGATTTTCGCGAATCATTCGCCTGAGTTTTGGGGTATTTTACTAGGTGGATTCATTATATTTTTGATTGGCATTATTGATGACTTTTATAAAACAAGGCACAAAGAAATGGCAGCATGGCCGAAATTTATTGTGCAGATCATCGCGGCTAGCATACTCCCTTTGTTTGGTGTCAGTATGCAAGGAATTAACATACCATTTGTTCATGATTCTTTCATTGTGTTTCCCATTTGGCTGCGCATTTTGGCCACCGTGGTATGGGTGGTAGGAATTACTAATATGATGAATTTTCTTGACGGGGTAGATGGCCTTGCTGCTGGGATTGCAGCAATTTCAGGAACTACCCTGTTTTTTATCGCGATATTAAAAGGGCATGGCGCGATGGCGCTTTTGTCGATTACGTTGATTGGTAGTTCGCTTGGTTTTTTGCGTCACAATTTTCATCCTGCGAGAATTTTTATGGGGGATGCGGGGGCGACTTTTCTTGGCTATGTGCTTGCCTCGATCGCCGTGGGGGGAGCATTTAAATCGGCCACCTTGATTTCCGTGTTGATTCCCGTTCTCGCGTTAGGTGTGCCTATTATGGACGCTTTCTATGTGATTATTCGCAGGATGAAGGAAAAACGTCCTATTTATGTGGCGGATAAGGGGCACACTTTTCATTATTTGATGAGATCAGGTCTTAGTCAAAAGCAAACGGTGACGTTCCTATACCTACTCGGTATCTGTTTCTCACTGGTTTCAATCGTGATTCTGCTTGTCCAAAAATAAAATCACAGGCTGGATCTTATAGCGGCAGGTATCATGGGTGGTTGAAGGGAGGTCTTCAACTGCCCTGTTTGTCTATCATAGGCAAAGAGAGTACCCCCACCTCTACGCATAGCGAAGGTGGGGGATGAATCGCCAAAATGGCTGAAAAACTGGTCATTTTTTGTAATGAACGTGTTACGATAAGAGCAAGTGAGGTGAATTCGCTTGGAGAATCAAGCATCAAATTACCGCGCATACCAGATCCGCGTGAAAAAAGGCCATCGGCTGTACGACTACTTTTTAGAACAAAGTCGTCTTGCGACAAACTTGTATAATCACGCGAATTTCTTCATCCGGCAGACGTATACGGCGCTGACACAGGAAAAGCCACTGGAAGCCAACCAGCAAGAAGTGAGGGACGTCATCGCTCGCTATTTGCCACTGATTAACGAAAATCAAGTCAAAGCGTGGGAAAAACGCGAAGCGCAAGTGAGGGCGGGTACGCGATGCCAACCTAATCAAAAGAAACCGAAGTGGTTCTCTGCGCCGACGAAGAAGAAATCCTACCTTGGGTATGCGTTTCTGGATGCTTTGTTTCGCACGATGCAGGAAGAAAACTACGTGGCGATTTCGGCACAAACCGCACAAGGGGCGCTGAAGAATCTGAATCAGAATTGGCAGTCTTTTTTCGCTTCTCAAAAAGAGTACAAGCAACATCCTGATAAGTATCTCGGAAAACCAAAGATCCCAGGTTATTTGGATAAGAAGGGACACAAAGAAGTCACGTTCACGAATCAAGATTGCAACGTAAAGGAGGAGAAGTACCTCAAGTTCCCAGGGACAAAAGAACGCCTAACCATCGGAAAAGTGGCAATGATGCCGGGCACCTTGCAGGAAGTCAGGGTCATTCCCGAATACGACCACTTCACGGTCGAAGTCATCATGAAGATCGATCCACCGAAAGAAATGCAGCAGGATAACGGGCGATATATGGCGTTGGACTTAGGCACCGTGAACTTGGTGACCATTGTGACCAACCTCCTTGGATTGACACCGATTCTCATCAAAGGTGGAAAGATCAAGGCGCTCAACCAGCTTTATAACAAGCTAAACGCGAAGTATTACTCGATATTGAGAAAAGGTCACGAGCCAAAAGAAGGTCAGCATACTTCGAAACGATTGCAACAACTAGCGGAAAAACGTCACGACCGCATCAAGGATGCCTTTCACAAGATTAGCCGCTACGTGGTGGACTTTGCGGTGGCACATCAAATCCACACGATGGTGATCGGTCACAACGTGGCGTGGAAACAAGAATCAAATATGGGACAAGTGAACAACCAAAATTTCGTATTCTTGCCTCACTCGCTGCTGATTCAGATGATTGAGTACAAGGCGAAGGCGGCGGGTATTCAAGTCATCATCAACGAAGAAAGCTACACATCGAAGGCCAGCGCGCTGGACGGTGATTTCATTCCAACTTACGGAGCGATCCAAGGGGATGAAAACCCAGTGTTTTCCGGCAAGCGAGTGAAACGTGGCTTATATGTTGCCAAAGACGGTACGAAGATCAACGCAGATGTCAACGGTGCTGCGAACATATTGAGAAAAGTATTCCCCGACGCGTTTGCAAAGGGGATAGCGGGCTTAGTGAAGAGCCCCCTGGCAGTGAAACTATACGCCAGAAACTCCGACCTCAACGCGACAGCGTAGGTGGGAGAAATTCATTGTGTTATAATTTGAAAATGATGTACTTGCGGAGGGAACTAGGATGAGTCTGACTAAAAAAGACGTTGAGCATGTGGCTATGTTAGCTAGAATTCGTGTGTCTGACGAGGAAATCACGTCATTGGCAACAGAGTTAAGCCGGATATTGGAACATGCTAGTGAACTGCAAAAATTGGATTTGGATGGCGTAGAACCGACAAGTCACGTTGGCGTGACGCAAACGGTCACGCGCAGGGATGAGCCTCATGAGTCACTACCTGCGCACGTCGTGTTGGCCAATGCGCCGGACGTAGAGGAAGATCAATTTAAGGTGCCGGCGATTTTGGAGGGATAATAGCGTGTTGGATCTAAGTCAGGGAATTAGGAAATTACATGAATTGCTCAAAAACCGTGAAGTGACGAGTGTCGATTTGGTAGCGGCGAGTATGACGCGCATTCACGAGTGGAACAATGATATCCAAGCATTTTTGAAGGTGACAGAAGCTGAAGCGATTGATCGGGCTAAAGTTGCGGCTTCGGAACCACCGAATGGACTGCTTGATGGAATTCCTTTTGCCTTAAAAGACAATATGGCAACTAAAGGGGTAGACACCACCTGCGGCAGCAAACTTCTATCTGGGTACATACCTCCCTATTCGGCTGCTGTCACAGATAAGTTGGAGGCAGCAGGGGGAAATTTAATTGGCAAGCTAAATATGGATGAATTTGCGATGGGATCTTCCACGGAGAATTCCGGCTATTTTCCCACACGTAATCCATGGGATTTCGATAGGGTGCCTGGCGGATCGAGCGGTGGGTCAGCCGCGGCAGTAGCGGCGGGGATGGTGCCATATGCGTTAGGATCAGATACCGGCGGGTCAATCAGGCAACCTGCTGCCTATTGTGGGGTGGTGGGGCTAAAACCTACTTATGGACGAGTTTCACGTTATGGACTCGTGGCATTCGCATCTTCACTCGACCAAATCGGTCCAATTACTAATAATGTGGAAGATGCGGCGATCGTTTTGCAGGCGATTGCGGGTTATGACCACCGAGATTCGACATCTGTCAATCGCGAGGTGCCGGATTACACGCAGGCGCTTACCGGTGATATTCGCGGACTCAAGATAGGGCTGCCAGCAGAATTTTTTGATGTGGGTATGGATGAGGGCATGCGCAAAGTGATCGATGAAGCGGTAAATAAGCTGCGGGAATTGGGAGCTAGTGTACATGCTGTGACACTACCTCATACGGCTTACGCGCTTTCAGCGTATTACTTGATTGCCCCGGCAGAAGCTTCTTCTAATCTAGCTCGTTATGATGGCGTGCGCTATGGCGTGCGCGCACAAGGTGCCGACAATTTACTTGATATGTACAACAAGACGCGCAGCGAAGGATTTGGCAAGGAGGTAAAACGTCGCATTCTGATTGGTACCTATGCACTCTCATCAGGGTATTACGATGCGTATTACAAACGCGCTCAACAAGTGAGAACGCTGATCCGTAGGGATTTTGAGACGGTTTTTGAACAAGTGGACTTGATTCTATCGCCAACTGCACCGACCACTGCATTTAAGTTGGGGGAGAAAACAAGTGATCCGCTGACGATGTACTTGAGTGATATTTATACGGTACCAGTGAACTTGGCAGGATTACCTGCTATCAGCGTTCCCTGCGGATTTATCTCCGATTTGCCGGTGGGATTGCAATTGATTGGAAAAATGTTTGATGAAGCCACCGTTTTGCGTACAGCGCACGCCTATGAACTAGCAACAGGCTGGACAAGCAGGCGGCCGCAGCTAGGAAAGGGGGTGCAGGCGTAAATGGAATTTGAAACTGTCATTGGTCTGGAAATTCACGTTGAACTTGCGACGCAGACAAAGATTTTTTGTAATTGTAAAAATGAATTTGGTGCCCCCCCGAATTCGCACGTGTGTCCGGTGTGCATGGGGAGTCCAGGAGTCTTGCCGGTGCTAAATGAAGAGGCACTCAAGCTTGGCATTCGCGCGGCGCTTGCGCTTAATTGCGAGGTCAGGCGCAGCAGCAAGTTTGATCGTAAAAATTACTTTTATCCTGACAGCCCGAAGGCGTATCAAATTTCCCAATACGATGAACCGATTGGGGAACATGGTTTTGTGGAAATTGTCGTCAATGGGGAGGTAAGACGCATTGGCATTACGCGTGTTCACTTAGAAGAGGACGCGGGGAAGCTCAATCACGCGGATTTTGGTGATGCCTCTTATGTGGACCTTAATCGTGCGGGCGTTCCATTGATTGAAATTGTCTCCGAACCGGATATTCGCTCTGCAGAAGAGGCGAGGTTGTTTCTTGAGGAACTAAAAGCCACCATGCAATATTGCTTAATCTCTGACTGCAAAATGGAAGAAGGTTCGCTGCGCTGTGACGCCAACATCTCGCTTCGACCGATGGGGCAAGAACAGCTTGGCACCAAGACGGAAATCAAAAACATGAACAGCTTTCGCAATGTGCAGCGAGGGCTTGACTATGAATGGGCTCGTCAGGATAAAATCTTGCGTGCAGGCAAAACAGTGGAGCAGCAGACACTGCGTTGGGATGAAGCAAGCGCAGCGACGATTTTGATGAGATCCAAAGAAGATGCGCACGATTATCGGTATTTTCCTGAGCCTGATTTACCGCGGGTGTTGTTGTCGGAGGAATATATTCAGGCGCGATTGCAAGAGGTACCAGAATTGCCGATGGCTCGGCGTCATCGTTTTGAAAGGGAATATGGCATACCTGCCTATGATGCGGGTGTGTTGACCGCTTCAAGAACGTTAGCCGATTATTTTGATGAGACAGCACAACATGTGAATGACCCTAAAACCGTGAGCAACATGATCATGGGTGATGTGCTTGGGTATTTGAAAACGGTCGAAAAAGAAATTAACGAATTGCCGATGAAGCCTGTACAATTGGCTGCATTGATCAGTTTGATGGAAGATGGGACAATTTCCTCAAAAATTGCAAAAAACGTCTTAAAAGAGATGTTGGAATCAGGGAAAGAACCAAAGACGATCATTGCAGATCAAGGGCTAGTTCAAATTTCCGACGAAGGTCAATTGAGCGAAATCGCACAACGCGTACTGGCTGCGAATCCAAAGTCAGTGGAGGATTATCGCGCGGGCAAGGAAAAAGCATTGGGAGCGCTGGTTGGTCAAATGATGAAAGAGACAAAGGGCAAAGCGAATCCGCAAATGGTGAATAAAATCATTGTGGATTTGATCAATCAGGCTTGAGGACAAGGAGTGAGCGCGGGTGAGACCGAGAATCCGCGTCATTTATAATCCGACAGCGGGTAAAGAGGTTATGAAGGCGAAACTTCATGATGTGCTTGACGTTTTAGAGGAATCTGGACTCGAAGCGTCCACTTTTGCCACCAAAGGGGCGGGAGATGCCACCATGGCGGCTGAGTTTGCTGCGCAAGAAGGGTTTGACTACGTGGTGGCCTGCGGTGGTGACGGCACGGTGAATGAAGTGGTCAATGGCTTGGCGCGCGCGGCGTATCGCCCTGTGCTTGGCATCATTCCGGCGGGAACTACCAATGACTTGGCGAGGGCGCTTGGCATTCCCCTACAGATTGAGGAAGCGGCGAAAACGGTGGCTTTGCGCCACCAAATTCCTTTTGACTTGGGGCAGATAGGGAATGAACGTTTTTTTGTGAACATTGCTGCTTGTGGAAAATTAACGGAACTTACTTACGAAGTGCCAAGTAAGATGAAAACGATGTTAGGTTACATGGCTTATTATATGAAAGGCTTGGAATTGCTGCCGCGTTTACGACCCATTCATTTGAAGGTAGAATCAGATAGCCAAAATTATGATGGGCAAGCGATGCTGTGCCTGATTACTAATTCTCGACACGTCGCTGGCTTTCATGACGTGGCTCCTAATGCGCTGGTCAATGATGGATTATTTGACATCATAATAGTCAAACGAACGAATCTCGGGGAGTTGATTCGCCTTGTCAGTGCAGCACTGCGCGGGGAGCATTTGGCAGATGAACGGGTGATTTATTTTCAGGCAAGTGAACTGCATTTATCTTCTAAGGAACCCATTGATCTTAACATTGATGGGGAGTACGGGGGAAGGCTGCCGCACAGTGTTCAGGTGCGGGCGAGTCACCTTTCTGTGATTGTGCCAAAAGAGGAAACGGACATTTTATGATAGCCGGATTTATGAGGTGAAGGTGGCATTTGGGTAAAAAATCAAGTTTTACGAAAAGCAATTCTGCGCCAGTGAGTGTCGGACAGACGATCATGGTGACGGTGCTACGTCTCGGATTTCGCGGGGAGGGCGTGGCCCGGCATGAGGGATTTACTGTATTTGTGGATGACATTTTGCCGGGTGAAATAGCAAAAGTTAGGGTGGTAGAGGTCAAGGCGAACTTTGCGCGGGCGGCGCTGTTGGAATTAGTGGAAGGGTCGCCTGATCGCGTGACGCCGTCTTGCCCAGTTTTTGCGGTTTGTGGCGGATGTCAAGTACAGCACATGACGTATGATGCGCAAATCAACTGGAAACGCCAACTTGTGGTCGATGCATTGGCTCGGATCGGTCATTTTGCTGCAGAATTGGTGGAAGGGATTGTAGAACCGGTAAAGCGCATGGATGTACCATGGCGGTATCGCAATAAGGTCACGATGTTGGCAGCGCCTAGAGGCGAAGGATTTGTGGCGGGTTTTGTCGAAGAGGGGACGCACGAACCGGTGGCACTCTCGGAGTGCCTGATTCGCCCGGAAATGCAGGATGAACTGGTGAATTCGCTGGTGAAACTGCTGGTTCATCAGGGAATAGCGGCATTTGATGAAGCGACAGACAGGGGACTGGTGCGACAAATTCGCGTGCGCAGCACCACACGCGGGGATGCCATGGTGGTACTTACTGTGGTGGCACCGCTTAATGATGCGCAAGTGTTGGCAGAGGCCATCGCACAAATCCGTTTGTCAACTGGTCGTGTGGTCAGCGTAATCGAAGAGGTCATACCACTTGCGCAAAATAGTCGACAGGTGTCGAGCACACAAGAGCGTGTGCTGTGGGGAGCGCCTGAATTGATCGAGACGATCATGGGGCTGGATTTTTATGTGTCAGCACAGTCGTTTTTGCAGGTCAATGCGACGCAGACGGAAGTGCTGTATCAGACGGCACTGGAGTTGGCAAACCTTGCTGGGCAGGAGACGGTGATTGACCTTTATGCGGGAATTGGCACATTGTCGCTGGTGGCGGCCAAGCGATCTGGTCGGGTGTATGGTGTGGAAAGTGTGCCTGCTGCCGTGAACGATGCCAAGCGGAATTGCGAGTTGAATGATACTCACAATGCGGAATTTTATCTGGGGCGCTCGGAAGAAGTATTGCCCATGTTGGTGCAGCAAGGGCTAGTTGCGGATGTGGTGATGCTGGACCCGCCGCGGGCAGGCTGCCAAGCAGAAGTGATCAAGGCGATGGTGGATACGGGAGCCAGCCGCATCGTCTATGTGTCGTGCAATCCCGCGACGCTCGCCAGAGACTTGGCACGGCTCGTGGAACGAGGATACCAACTGGAGCGAGTGGTGCCAGTGGATGTTTTTCCTCAAACTTTCCACGTGGAGACAGTCTGTGTGCTGTATAAAATTGTTGTCCCCAACTGAATTCTCCACTTCTTAACCAATAAACTCTCACATCTCGCATAATAAACATTCACATTCATCCATCACCCAACCACCTATCCAACATCCATTAATTGCCATACAGAGGACGGGCGCGAAAGAACAAGGGGCGCTGTTTTTGTCCATTTTCGGCAACGAAAAATGGACAAAATGCGCCAAGGAAGACAGGTGTTCACGTATCTCGCAAGGGGGGATCAGGACTCGCTTTGCTCGCATAGGGAAAAGCACGATTCGTACTAATAAGATCCTTTATTTTTATGTTACCATCTCGCGGAATAAGTCGAAGTTTGGTAGAATGATCACTAGCAAGTAAGGGTGAGCCTGTCTCGGGAAAGGAGACAGGCATGACAACCTACCAAATAGTCTCGTCGATCTTCATGGGTATGCTGGTAGTGATTGCGATCGTTCAGCTAGGCAACAAAAAGCGTTAAAATGCTGATGCCTTGGCGACCGTGAATCGCCAAGGCATCTTGTGATATTCTAACGAACTACGGGGCAGGTACTCACACCACCCTTACTTGCCTTTATATTAGCATAAGCCAAATGGTGTGGCAATATTCTTCCCATCGTTACCCCTCAGTTGAGGAGCAATTTTTTTTAACTGACTCATACCTTCTCACATTGAATATTGTTGACTATATATAACCACACTAGCATTGTCCCCCTCCAATACAGTCCTGACTTAAACAATAAAGTTTTGCTTAAGGCGTAATAAACTTTTGCCACCCGATGATTCGAGGCTCTTGAGTGTCTTATCAAAACCGAATCATTTTAACCCTATATAATCCCATTTGATCCACAATTGATTAGGTAAGCTCGCAAACCTGGCACAGTAATGGATCCACTCCCCACCAGCTCAAGGCATCTGAAATCGCGAAAACTAGGTGATTCCAACATCATCCTAACTTAAAACAGAGAGCACGTGACACCCAAATTGTGGCGAACAAACTGGAAACGATAATTTTCCCGTGGCAGCACTTTATTATCCCTTACATAAACTGTTAGCGTAAATTCGGGGTTTATTAGGGGTGGATGGGCAAGACTTTATTATTCCGTGATAAATATAAATAAAAACTATTCGCGTCAGTTATATATAGGTATTTTTTGTTTTTTTACCTATATCACATTGACGTAAGTAAAAAACATTGTTATTACACCCACATAATGGAGGTGGGTGTCGTGAACGAGTATAAATTACCTATGCTGCCACCCAATGTGGACTTAGAAACAAAGACAGTGTTAAAACAATTAGCAAGAGCAAATAGGGCATTGAGTGATGCAAGCGGAGCGAGTGATGCAGCAAAAGAAGTGGTTAGTTAGGGCTTGTTGGATTAACGAAAATCCTGATCTTTCAAGGATTTTTGGCTCCTTTTGGTCGATGTCATCATTATAAGATAGCGGCTGAAATTTTAATTATATTTTTTATTATTCAATTGTAACTTCACTTAACTTCTTTTGTCTCGCCCTCATTAGTGTAAAATTTATCAGATTCCCCATCAAGAGACCTATTAACAAGTACGCGAGTCCTCCATAATTGGCAAAGATCACGGAGCCGATGATCGCGACGAGACTTCCAAACACAATTTGCTTAGGATAGGTGGCAGGTGTCGTGGGGGGATCGGTAAGCATGAAAAACGCAAGAAAAAGCGCCGAATTGACGAAAGGAATGCGCAACGCATCCGCCGGTGTATCGTATGGCAATCCTAAATGGGAAATAGCCATCAAGAGCATCAGCGCAAAATACACTCCTAAAAATGAGGCGACTTGTGGAAATTTATTTACTTTTATGGAAATCACAATACCCGGTATGATCATTACGGGGATTAACCAGGTGGGAAGCAGCGCCAGACTACCCCACCAGCTTTGCCCGGTGGAAAAAATATAGATAGCAAATAGCAATCCAAATGCGGCTGGATTGAAAATCGGCTTTCTGCCCGACTTGATGATGTGCTTCGACATCAGCGCCACTGCTGTAGTGGCTGCAATGATGTACCAAGGCGTCGAATTGCTAAGCACATCCGCGACAATCAACGCAGTGATGATCCCTCCATCGGGAAACTTTTTTTTACTCTTATACATCATGGCGACCATTCCATCGATCACCAGCGCGGTGGCGATGGATATACCCGCATTGAAAAGCCCTATGTGATCCTGAGGACGAAGCGCCGCCACCAGCGTTAACCCTATCAGCATAGCCATCAAGTAGTCTTTTGGCGTTTTCATCAGTTTTTCTAAATTCATCGCAAATACCTCTCCATCGCATCCGTCATTGTGATCTCCAGCATGTCATTGATACATAGCGCATCGAGTTCCACTTCATTGACAAAATCAAGTGCGCGATCTTTGCCTAGTACAAATGCAGCCGTGGACACCGCATCTGCGAGCATGGCAAATGGCGCAATCACTGTACAACTGAGCAACCCTTTTGTGCTTTTGCCTGTCGCGGGATTGAACAAATGGTGAATCTCCTGATTAATGGGACTTCTGCGTTCATAAGTACCAGATGTGCATATTGCGGCATCGGTGATTTTCAGCCAGGCAATCATTGCGTCTTTCTCTTCAGGGTGTTGGATTCCCACCGTCCAGCTTTCGCCGGTGGGGTCTATGCCATGAAGGTACAGATCCCCACCAGCATTGATGGCAAAACCGTTGAATTTTGAGAGTTCTTTGGCCGCAAGATCTACGGCAAACCCTTTTGCCACAGCCCCCAAATCAAGAAGCATTGGTTTATGTAAAATGACATTTTGCGTATCCTCCTCAAGAGAAATATCGCGAAAGCTAACCTTTTCCTCTGTGACAGGATGGATGTTAATTGCTTCGTTGGTCAAATAGTGGGTATTAAAACCATGTTGATCTAGCAAGTTTCCAATGGTAGGATCAAATGCGCCGTCAGTGAGCTCACTCATGGTTAACGCCAATCGAAGCGTTTCAAATAGTACATCAGGAACCTTCATCCATTCTCCCGGATGCCTACACAGTTCACGAAGGGCGCTATGGTCATCAAAGCGACTGCACATCGCCTCGACAAAACGCATGACAGAAAAGGCTTTATCTATTGCAGTTTCAATGATATTCGATTCTTCATTTCCCACTACCTGAATAGACACGAGCGTTCCCATGAGTAGCCGTGAATCTGAAGTCAAACGATACCTTGGTTGTAACTCCATCATTGCCTCCTGAACCGTAGGATGATCTTTATGCCTTTGCTTTTTGCAACGCATAATACACTGCTTCCGCAAAATTGTATGTACTCGCCGTGGCACCTGAAACAACATAAATTTTCCATGTCTGCATGGACACTACTTCTTTCGGCAATTGCGGATCAATATAATACTGGGGATAATGCATCATGTAATTAGTGATTTTTACAGAGGTGATCTTTCCGTGCTGAACTGTGACCGCCACCGAGCAGGTTCCGTAAGCGTTGGTACCTGTCCCTGTATAGGTGCCATCCTTGTATTTAGCGGTTGAGGCGGCTTGATTTTTTTTGGATGAAGTAGATGATTGGGAAGGTTTACTATTTTGTGATGACGTTGGATGTTGCTTTGCGGTATGCTTAGCAGTATCAATGGTGGATGCGGATGAGGACGCAGGTGCACTTGCGGAAGCAGCAGGCAACAATGTACTGCTGGCGGTGGCTTGCGCCGAAGGCATGGTATAGATATACCCGGCGGCATAAACAGCAGTTACTGCCACGCCGCAAATTCCCATTAACCGCTTACCCATTTTTTTCGCCATAAATGTAAACTCCTCTAAATTTAAATAGCCTACTTGTTACTTTTTAGAAGAGTCTAGCAACAATTCCTGTAATAAACCTTACAACGGGTAAGGAGTTAGGTATGATCCACATAATCGGTTTTCAGGCGGCGCAAGCTCCTTTCGATTTGTGCAACCAACATCGCCGAATCCCAATACGCTGACTTTCATATCCGTCTTGCCATAGTGCTGTTTTTTCATCTCATCATTACTCCCTTCTGAAAATCCCGTACAAAATGGATTTGGAGACACTGATGAAATACCAGGAGTATTCAAAAAAGCTCACTGATAATGACTGTGTAAGACTTAAGAATCTGAAGGGAAGAGAATTTGACGAAATAATCGACTATATGCTGGATCATAACTGCAAATTGGAACAGGAAGCGATTCAGTTTTGAGGCTGAGAATTTTGGAGCAAAGACTGTCGAGCATTCAATACACCGTTAAAATTGCAATTTAATTGAAACCTCGAATAACAATAAATGATATGGTAATTTCTAACGTTATTATTTGATTGATAACTTTCGACACACGTAGAGTGTTGATGTCTGCTATATAAAATATATGGCTCCATTTAAATTTCCCTCTGACGGGGGACAGGCGTGTAAGAGCAGGGGGCGCTGTTTTTAGGGCATTGGCTGAACTTAAAGGTTATGCAGACAGAATTCCCAACAGGCATATTTTAATCAATGCAGTCATGATAAACGAGGCTAAGGATAGTTCAGCTATTGAAAACATTATTACAACGCATGATGATTTATATAGGGCATTGAGTGATGCAAGCGGAGCGAGTGATGCAGCAAAAGAAGTGGTTAGTTATAGAACTGCTTTGTGGGTTGGATATGAGCAGGTGAAAGCTCGTGAAATGCTGATAACAAATATGATTGTCGAGATTCAGGCTCTTATAGAAAAAAATCGGGCTGGTATTAGAAAGTTGCCGGACACTGTTTTGATGAACGAAAGAACCGGTGAAACAGTTTATACCCCACCTTCCGGTGAGGATGAAATTAGAGTGTTGCTTAACAATTTGGAAAAATATATAAATGAAGATTTCGATGATGTTGATCCGCTGATGAAGCTTGCCGTTATCCATTATCAGTGTCAAGGAAAACAGCAGTTAATTACCTTAATGCGCTTGAGAAAGAAGGATTTTTGACTTCTGAAAAAATTGGCAAGGAGCGAATTTATCAAAACAAACGACTGTATGATTTAATTAAGTATAGTCCGTTGAGGGCGAACACTTTTCAGATGCGTCACGAAAATCGAATTTAGCATGGGATCTTAAATTCCGGAATATGTTGTGTGCTACAATAATGTGAATATGGAAGGAAGTCTAAGGGGGATTAAAATGTCCATTACCAGCCATGACACAGAAGGGTTTGAGCGTTGGGAACGGCTAGATGGTGTGATCTACGATATGTCGCCGTCGCCATCTTCAGATCATCAAAGCATTGTCATTAATTTGGCTAGCGAAATTCGTGACTACCTTAAGGGAAAAATGTGTCGGGTGTTTACATCTCCCTATGATGTTTACCTAGATGGCAACGAGTCAGGGGATTATGTACAACCTGACATCACAGTGATCTGTGATCCAAACAAGATACAGCAGAAAGGCTGTGTCGGCGTACCAGACATGATTGTAGAGGTACTATCACCCCGTACTGCCAAAAAGGACAGAACCATCAAATTGAGATCGTATAGGATTCATGGTGTGCGTGAATGTTGGCTTATTGAGCCATACAGCCAGACGGTTGAAGTTTTCAAGTTACAAGACAACGTATTTGTTGAACCGATGGTGTATAACAGAGAGGATACTATCACAGTCGGGATATTTGAAGGGTTGAACATTAATTTGCAGTACGTATTTGAGAATATAGAGGACAGAAGTTAGGAGTGGGTTAGTATGGATTTTTATCGCTATCATGGATTGGGAAATGATTATTTAGTTATTGATCCTAAAAAGACATCATATTCAATTAACTCAGATTCGATACGTGCCATTTGTAGACGTAATTTTGGGGAAGGGTCTGATGGCATATTGTATGGCCCATTTTTTGATGATAATGGGGATATCCATGTGCAGATTTTTAATCCGGACGGCAGTGAAGCGGAGAAAAGTGGCAATGGCACGAGAATTTTTGCGCGATACTTGGTGGATGAAGGCTACCAATCGAGTGAACAACCGTTCACTTTCCTTACTCTAGGCGGCATGGTGCGCGCTCACGTCGTCGATAAAAAGCATAAAATTATTATGGATATGGGGACGGCATCCTTTACTAGTGGAAAAATACCTGTCGCCGGGGAAGAACGCGAAGTGGTCAATGAGAAAATCATCGTCAATGAACAGGAGTTGAACATGACGTGTGTAACCATGGGCAATCCCCATTGCGTGATTCCTGTAGGCAGATTAACGAAAGAAATGGCAATAGAGTTGGGCCCTCACTTGGAAAATCACGCGCTGTTTCCTAACCGTACAAATGTGCAGTTCTTAAAAGTTATTGATCCCCGCAATATTCAAATTGAAATTTGGGAACGCGGCGCAGGATACACGCTTGCATCGGGTAGCAGCAGTTGTGCATCAGCGGCAGCCGCATTTCGTTTGGGGTTAATCGAAAACAACGTGAAGGTGCATATGCCAGGTGGAGAACTGGATATTGTCATCTTGGACAATTATGCGATGCAAATGACGGGACCCGTTGCTTTTATTTCCAAAGGATTCTTTTCTGATGAACTTTGGAAATAGAGTCAAGCCGATACTAATTGGGATTCTCGCTTCCTTCTTTTTTGCGGTGACCTTTGTGCTCAATAAATTGATGAGTGTTGGCGGTGGGAGCTGGGTCTGGAGCGCATCATTACGCTATCTATTTATGCTTCCGCTGTTACTGTTGATTGTGTTGATGCGCAAGGGATTGAAAGAACTTATTGATGAGATGCGTCAACATGTTTGGCAGTGGGTATGGTGGAGTTTCGTAGGGTTTGGGCTGTTTTATGCCCCACTTTGTTTTGCAGCCGCTTATAGCCCCGCGTGGTTAGTAGCAGGAACATGGCAATTGACCATTGTCGCAGGATCTTTATTAGTGCCTCTATTCCATGAAACCGTTCATTCTGCAGAGGGATTAATCCGTGTGCGCAAGCGTGTTCCTTTTAAGGGTATGGGGATGTCCTTGATTATTTTATTAGGTATTGGGTTGATGGAATGGTCGCAATCAACCCATACTTCTTTGCGCTATCTGCTGCTTGGGGCGATCCCTATCGTGATTGCGGCTTTTGCTTATCCATTGGGGAATCGCAAGATGATGGAACTTTGTGGAGAGCAACTGGATGCTTATCAACGCACGTTAGGAATGACAATCGCCAGTCTTCCATTGTGGTTGGTTTTGTCATTGTATCAAACGGCAACCCATGGGCTGCCTAGTGTGATGCAGTCGGTTCAAGTGTTGATGGTGGCTGTTTTTTCAGGGGTGATTGCCACGGTGCTGTTTTTTTCAGCAACAGATATGGCGAAAGGCAATGTGCACCAATTGGCATCAGTGGAAGCTACTCAGTCAGGTGAAGTGGTGTTCACGTTGCTTGGGGAGTTGCTGGTGTTTTCAGGAACGAAGATTTCCATGGTCGATATGATCGGTATTGGACTGGTAATGCTGGGGATGATTTTGCATAGTATAAAAATTTGATAACTGGTTGGTGATCGAAGTGGAAACAACCGTAAAAGGATTTGGAGATTCATTAAAACAAGATGATGCCAAACGCATTGATCGCATGGTGAGCACTTATCAGAATAAGATTTTAGATCACGTGAATGATGAATATGTGCGTACCACGCATTGGTCAGATCGCATCGCCGATCGAATTGCGAGTTTTGGTGGCAGCTGGAAATTTATTATCATTTTCTCATCTTTCCTTGTATTGTGGCTATTGTGGAATACGGTATTTAGTTTGCGGTTTGATCCACCGCCGTTCATTCTTTTAAACTTGATTCTGTCTTTTGTGGCATCCTTTCAGGCACCGATCATCATGATGAGTCAAAACCGGCAGGCTGTTCGTGATAAGCATGAAGCGATCATTGATTTTGCTATTAATTACAAGGCGGAACACGAAATTGATGACGTGCAAATTCATTTGCATCGAATGGAAAAAGAATTAGCGGAAATGAAGTCGTTGTTGCAACAAATTGCAGGAGGACACACTGTGGGAGAATAAGGGCCGTCCAGTGGACAGCCCTTATAGTAAATCATTTGAAGACCTGAAAACGATCCGCCAAAGACTATTTTTTCAGCCAACTCGAAAGGTTGACGCCTATTAAATTTTGTAAATTCACGATGTCAGGGCGATAATAGTTTATTAATTCTTTTCGGGTTGTCGCATGCATATTGATTGGTTCGAGAAATAAGGATTTTGCCTTGTGCCCTAAACGTTTTCTTGTTTTGGAAGGAACGAAGGGTTTGATGATTTCTTTTACGAAGTGGGGTTTTGCAAAAAAATCAAAGGCCTTTCGTGATTTTGGAATCCCTGACTCGTTTAAAAGCATGGTGGTATCCATCGGAACTTCTGTAAAGAGTCCAAGAAAGCGAAAAACTTCTTCCATCGTGCCTTGTAAGTCATTGATAAAATCATCAT
>JAJZCJ010000366.1 GCA_021846145.1 Bacillota bacterium | reverse complement strand
ATAGATAATACATTTTACCAAACAAAAACCATCCTGCGTAAAGTAAAAAATGATGGGTAAAGCCCTGTGTGATCAAGTGAATAGCATATGTTTTTTGAGACTCGTGAAGCGCAATTGCTGATGCTGCCAATTGTGCAAATGGAGTTTGAAAATATGGTGTGGCACCAGCTAAAAGGGGATTCCCCGCTTCTGTGGAAAGTGGGATAAAGTGATGAAAATCGACATAATTCCGAATCCACCAAGGGATCAGTGGCACCACAGTTCCGATTCCTAGCGCGACAGTATATAACACCCCTTGGCGCATGGGATTTGAACGATGTAACCGCCCCGTATAGGCTTGCCAAAAAATACCCACCACAAAAATCACGAACATTGGTAAAATAAAGGGACGAACCAGCGTAGCAAGACCCAGCACTATGCCCGTCACTATATAAAGGGAATAACGATGACTTCGTAGTGCCACATAGGCAATGAGGAGGGTCGCTAATAAAAAAGGCACAAACATGTTTTCCGATAAAAGCAACTCGCCAACAAATGAATTGGGCAAATAAAAGCATGCCATCAAGGCTGCCGCGATCCCTGTGTAACGATTAGCAAGTAACGTGGCGAGCACATAAACAAGTATAATGTTCACTACTGAAAATAATTGCTGCACAAAAAATACCTCATGTGCCACACGTGCAATCGGCAATAATTGCCCACCATGAAGCCACATTGAGAGTTTGTAAATAATTGCTAAAAAAAGCGAATAGCCAGGGGTATAATAAGCGTCCGGCTGATTGCCGATGCCCATGTATCCATGAAGCAACAAATTTCGCGTCATCGCATCATAACGAAACATATCGCCGTACAGATAGACATGCGTGTGTTGCCAAATGATTAGTCGATAGATGATCATAAAAACGAGAATCAATAAAAAAATTGCGTGTTTACGTAAGAAACGCACCGATTGACCTCCAATAATCTTAAAAATCGTGCACTTACTACATTCCTTCTCATTATTCAAGAAATGTTCGCCTACGTCAAATAGCAGGTAATTGATAAGGAAACAACGAAGGGGAATCGATCATGCAATCAATTCGTGCTTGTATCTTTGATCTTGACGGTGTCATCGTCGACACGGCGAAGTATCATTTCCTCGCGTGGCAACGCCTCGCACAAGAACTTGGATTTGAATTTACAGCGCAACAAAACGAACGGCTCAAAGGTGTCAGTCGCATGCGTTCACTGGACATTCTGTTAGAAATCGGGGGAGTTTTTGCCGACAATCAGACGAAAATCGCGATGGCGGCAAGGAAAAACAACTGGTACATCGAATACATTTCAACGATGGATGAATCGGAAATCCTCCCTGGCGCAAAAGCATTGCTCACGGAGCTTAGACACGCGGCGATCAAAACCGCACTTGGTTCTGCGAGCCAAAACGCGCAGTTAATTATCCAACGCATCGGCATGGCCAACTATTTTGATGTGATTGTGGACGGTACGAGAGTGACCAAAGCGAAGCCTGATCCGGAGGTCTTCTTGCTGTGTGCGGCTGAACTCGGCGTCGCACCTGACGATTGCATCGTGTTTGAAGATGCGAAAGCAGGAATAGAGGCTGCTTTGCGCGCAGGCATGCGCTGTGTTGGCATTGGCTCACCGGAAGTACTGGGACAAGCAAACTTGGTGGTCAAATCGCTGCAAGTTGTGACACTGGTGACCCTAGGAGCGGTGACGATGCAAAATTATTTTAAACAAGCTGAATGGTTGATTGTCGAAGAAGGATTTCACCCTGAATACCAAGAAATCTCCGAGAGTATTTTTAGCATTGGCAATGGCCACATGGGACAACGCGCCAATTTTGAAGAGGATTATTCAGGTCCCACGCTGCAAGGCAGTTATTTGGCTGGCGTATATTACCCGGACAAGACGCAGGTAGGTTGGTGGAAAAACGGTTACCCTGACTATTTCGCAAAAGTAATCAATAGTACCAATTGGATTGGCATCCACGTGGTGCTAAATGGCGAGACGCTTGACTTAGCAACGTGTGGAGTCAGAGATTTTACGCGCACGCTGAACATGCAAGAAGGCTACCTTGCCCGCTCGTTTATTGCGACGCTTGCAAGTGGCTTAGCGGTCAAAGTGGAGGCCGTGCGTTTGGTCAGCATGGCACGGCCTGAAATTGGCAGCCTCCACTACACCGTCACCCCGCTCAATAGTCATGCTCAGGTCACGATCACCCCTTATCTTGATGGCGATGTCACGAATCGGGATGCCAACCACGGAGAACAGTTTTGGGACGAAGTTAGTAAACGCAACGATATTGGCAAGGCCAGCTTGGTCATGAAGACCAAAAAATTAGACTTTCATGTCGCGTCCACCATGACTTATCACATCACTTGTGCCAATAAAGTCGTCAGCAGCGACCCGATACTGGTCGAGCGCGACCACTACGTCGCCCAATCGGTCATGATCGAGGCACTTATCAATCAGCCAGTGACCATCGATAAATACGTCGCCAACGTCACGTCGCGAGATTATGCCATCGCTGATCTGATAAGCGTAGCAAACGATCTCGTCGATACCGCAAAGCGTAGCGGTTTTACGACACTTTTAGCAGAACAACGACAGCGATGGCATGAGTTATGGAATGATAGCGACATCGCAATCGTGGGTGATGTAGCTGCCCAACAAGGCATCCGTTTCGCTATTTTCCAACTACACCAGACCTATACTGGCGATGATGACCGCCTGAACATTGGGCCTAAGGGATTTACTGGCGAAAAATACGGCGGGGGTACATACTGGGATACAGAAGCATACTGCCTACCATTTTATCTTAGTACGGCACCACAAAAAATTGCGCGCAACCTGTTACTGTATCGTTATCGTCACCTTGAGCAAGCCAAGGACAACGCGCGCAAACTCGGGTTTACGCAAGGCGCTTTATTTCCGATGGTTACGATGAACGGAGAAGAGTGTCATAACGAGTGGGAGATTACGTTTGAAGAAATTCACCGCAACGGTGCCATTGCGTACGCGATTTACAATTACGTCAACTACACAGGTGATCA
>JAJZCJ010000034.1 GCA_021846145.1 Bacillota bacterium | reverse complement strand
GTCAGTCATTTGTAGAATTGGTGGCCTTCGCAAATTTGCGTTCGCCATTTGAAGAAGGTGCGATTGCGGCCATTCTTGAACCTGTGAAAAAATGGCTTGCAGATGTGGATGATCGTCAGTTTTAATGAATATGAAGTAACAAAATCCTCGGTCAGAAAATGCCTGCACCGAGGATTTTGTTTGTTCGACACGGAAAAGCCTTACTCTTTGTGTAGGAATTTTTTCCCACTAAATAGAGAAGCAAATGCGGCGATGACGGACATGATCAAAGCAAAGATAAACACAGCGCGCAGTGCCAACATAAAGGGTACCGCAATCAAGTTGGGGAAAAATTCTCTCCCTACAATTTGTGCTGCCTGTCCTGCTGGCAGTGCATGCAAGGCGGCGGCGGGAATCAGACTGGCCATTGGATTATAGCCGAGCATAGCGGCAAAAAGCGCATCCGTCGGCGGCAATTTGGTAATGCCATGAATCAGTGTAGGGGGCAGTGGATAGTGGCTAAGTCCCTGCAACATGGCCGAAGGCAGATGACCGGCAAGACTGGTAATGACGATGCTAAAGAAAATCCCCATACTCATCATCATGCCGCCGTTAAGAAAAGTAGCCCGCATCCCTGATGCGACACCACGATACCGAGGCGGTACTGCGTTCATTACCATACTGGTATTGGGTGCGGCAAACATGCCCATGCCTACGCCAATGACGAAGATATAGACGGCAAATTTGAGATAAGAAAAGTCGGCAGGTAATGTATTTAACAAAAAGAATCCGATGCCAGAAAGAATCATGCCACTAAATCCTAACCAGCGAGCACCAAAACGATCAGAAAACCAACCACTGAGCGGGCCGACGAGCAAAAATCCGACCATTTGTGGAAGTGTGGCGACGCCTGCCAGCAGTGGAGTGTTTGCGTAGGACACGCCGTGCAGTGGCAACCAGATTCCCTGAAGCCAGATGATCAACATAAATTGCAACCCGCCACGCGCAATGGATGAAAGCAGGCCGCTCAAATTGCCTAATGAAAAAGCCTGATTGCGAAATAAATCCAGGTGAAACATAGGATCTTTGACCACTCTTTCAATCAGGACAAATGCGATGAGCAACATCACTCCGATGGAAGCCATCAGTACACCTAAGGTGGTGTTGGTAAGTGCAATCCACTTATAGCGATCATGGTGACGCTGTGCACTTGCGTTGATGGCTGAAGATGGTGACAAATCCGTGCCACTCCTTTCGAAATTCCCTTGCAAATTACTCAGTATCATGAGATTGTATCATTATAACACTATCTTACGTTAACGTCATTTTTGCATACAAAAAGGAATGGTGAAATGGGCGAACATACATTTACCGTTGAAGAAGTCGCCAAGAAATTGAATGTGACTCCACGCACGCTTCATTACTATGAAGAGATGGGGTTGATCTCACCGGCATCCAGAACGGCTGGTGGTCACCGTCTTTACGATGATCAAGTAGTCGCGAAGTTATTTCGCATTCTTCAAATTAAGGACAGTCTCGGTACCTCTTTACAAGAAATTCGCGAAATCATGAGCAGTGAGGACGCAATGGAGCGTTTGAAGGAGAGTTATCAGGAAATTTCCAGCGAACATGAAAAACAATTTATTATCGAGGAATATAGCGCGCATTTAGTGCGAATTATTGAGAAAATTGACAAAAAAATTTCCAATTTGAATGAAATGAAGAAAACTTTTACCGATCGCTTGCATCGAGTAATCGAAATAAAAAATGACCATCATTCTTGATTAATGAAATATTTGTGATATGATATTGGCATATAGTAGAGGATGTGAGGAGTGTAGAGTCATGAACAACATTCAGTTGGGTATTCCCCCGATGACGACTCCTATTCCGTATGTCATCAGTGAGTATGTTAATCAGGTGGCGTCGGAGATGGCTCAGAGAATGGTACAAACTAATCAACAAGTACAGCAGTCCATTGCGCAATCGGTGGTAACTGCGCCGGTACAGTTTAATCCAATTCAAAGTAGCAGTCAACCTAATTCTCAACAAACTTCAAATCAGTCTAATCAGTTTCAGCAATCAAAGCAATCGTCAAATGCAGATTTGGTAACGCAATATAAAAATTCAGTGACAAATGACGCGAAGTCGTCTAATTCGCAAAGTGTGAGTAATCAGTCTTCAGCAACCTCAGGTGCGGGATCTAGTGTTAATGCGTCGGCTAGTGCTTCTGCTGGTACGGTCGCAGGTGCACCTACTAGCACCTCTACTAAGCAATCAGGTGTAGATGTGTACGCATGATTAGTTGTTGATATAATTTTTCGGTTGCGTGACTCCTTAGGGAGTTTTTTTGTGTTTTTTGCTTTTTTTGTAACCTTTGTTTCTTGTATTCGTCTATTGTGTAGAAAGATGCAAAGGGGGTAATTTTATGAATCGCATGGCAATCATCACGACGTCTACTGCTGTTGGCCTATCTGTCTTATTAGGCGGTCTGTTTGGCATCAATTTGCCATCATCGGCACACGCGCAGGGCAGCGCTGGTATGGGGTCGCAGCAATCTGCGCCAAATACCATTACTGTAACTGGTGTATCCGGCATGGAAGTGAGCGATGTAATTACTAGTTTACAATTTAATTACACCATCACAGATAGCACAGCGGGTGTTGTGATGAAAGATGTTGCCAATTTGATCAGCCGATTAAAGCAGGAAATGCATCGTTTGGGTATTAAGCCGACTGCGTATCAGCTTAATTTGAATTCCGTCAATATCGGTAATCAGATGCCTAATGCCAGTGTGATTCTTAATTTTAATGCGGCGACACCTAATGCTGAGTACCATTATTTTAGCGCAATTAACAGTATGGCGATGCCCACTTATGTGAGCGGTGTATTTTCCAATACGCAAACGGCTCCAGCAGACCCTTCTGTGGTTCGTGCCAAGCTCTTTGCAGCGGCACTGGCAGATGCAAAGACGCAAGCTACTATGCTTGCACAGGCGGTGGGTGAGCAGTTGGGGTCTGTGATCAGTCTGAACGCGAACCCGCAAAACTATCAAATCCCGAATTACAATCAACCGAATCAGTCATACATCGGAGGTCTCGCAGAAAATTATAGCGGGAATAGTGAAATGGTGGACATGACTTCGCAGATCTCAGTTACTTATGCATTGTTAACCTCATAATTATCGTATACTTATTGGAGACAAGGGTTACATGGAGGTCGATGTATATGGCAAAGGAAACCTTAGCACCCTACGGGTCTTGGCGTTCTCCGATCACGACGGATGAAATTGTCAAAGGCACACTCTCGCTGATGGAACATGTCACAGATGGAGAAGATGTGTACCTGCTGGAAGGGCGTCCGCAAGAGGGCGGACGAGGGGTAGTGGTTCGCATCACCCCAGATCGGGAGCGAACGGATGTAACGCCTGCCGAATTCAACGTTCGCACACGCGTGCACGAATATGGCGGTGGTGCGTTTACGGTGGATCGCGGGATAGTGTATTTTTCTAATTATCACGATCACCAAGTGTACGTGCAGGAAGTAGGCAAAGCACCAGAACAGTTAACCCATGACGTGGGGATGCGCTATGCAGATTTGCAAATGGATGATCGCAATTCGCGACTGATCTGTGTGCGAGAATCGCATGTTAGTGATGGGGAAGCGGTTAACGAACTGGTCAGCATCGACATTCGCACTGGGCAAGTGAGTGTGCTGGTAACGGGTGCGGATTTTTATGCGTCACCGTGTTTGAATGCGCAAAAAAGTCAGTTGGCATGGATGTCCTGGAATCACCCGCTGATGCCGTGGGATGGCACCGAACTTTGGCTAGCGGATCTCGATGAGAGTGGCCGTTTGCAACAGGTGCGCAAAGTGTCTGGGAGCGATCAAGAATCGATCTTTCAGCCCAGCTTCTCTCCCGATGGGACATTGTATTTTGTGACGGATAAGACGAATTGGTGGAACTTGTATCGTTACGCCGATGAACATGTGGAGCCCGTATTGATGCGTTCGGCAGAAATGGGCGTCCCGCAATGGGTGTTCGGACTATCTACATATGGGTTCTTGTCAGCGTCAGAAATTTTGCTGACTTACGAAGAAAAAGGGCACTGGAAACTGGCAAAAGTAGACGCCACGACGCGCAGATGGACGCCCATCGCCTCCCCTTACACGTACTATGCAGGGGTAAAAGTGGGGACGGGGCGGGTCTTTTTTACTGCGGCTAGCGCGACAGAGCCGCTGGCACTGGTGTCGGCAGATTTTTCCCTCACCCACTTTGACGTCATCGTGCAAAGCGTCTCGCACATGATGGATGCGGGGTATATGCCAAATCCAGAAATCATCGACTATCCAAGTGTGGATGGGATGAAAGCGCACGGTATTTTTTATGCGCCAAAAAATCAGGATTACGACGGCCTTCCTGACGAATTGCCACCTTTACTTGTGATGAGCCATGGCGGTCCCACTTCAGAAACGCATGCCATCTATAATTTGCGCGTCGCTTACTGGACAAGCCGGGGCATTGCCGTGCTGGATGTGAATTATGGCGGCAGCACAGGGTATGGGCGAATGTATCGAGAACGGTTAAAAGGAAATTGGGGTATCGTCGATGTGGACGATTGTGTAAGTGGCGCACTATACTTGGCAGGCCGCGGCGATGTGGATGCCAATCGGCTCGCGATCAAGGGTGGCAGCGCAGGCGGATACACCACGTTGTGCGCGCTTGCGTTTCGCGATGTGTTCAAGGCGGGCGCGAGCTACTATGGCGTGAGCGACGCAGAAACACTCGCGACGGACACGCATAAATTTGAATCTCGCTATACCTTCGGCTTGATTGGCCCCTATCCAGAAATGAAAGAAGTATACTGGGAGCGCTCCGCGATTCATCACGTGGATCGGTTAAATTGTCCTGTGATTTTCTTTCAAGGACTCGATGACAAAATTGTCCCACCTGATCAGTCTGAAAAAATGTACGAGGCACTAAAAGCGAAAGGGTTACCTACGTCTTATGTCACGTTTGCAGGTGAAGGGCATGGCTTTCGCGGCGCAACGGCGATTGCGCGGGCGCTAGAAAGTGAATTGGATTTTTATGCGCAAGTATTTACTTTTCCTTTAGCATAGCTAAGTCGCTGCTGAGCAGGGCCGTGGTTTCAGGTCCTAACTGATGGAAACGGATCACGCCTTTTGTGTCAATGCCGATCGTTTCTGGCTGACCCGTCACGCCAAACAGTGTGGCCCATTGATCGCTTTGGTCTAATAGCGTCGTAACCCCCTGAAGGTGATAGGTGTTCATAAATTGCCGAACCAACGGGGGGCCTTCTTTGCGATCAACCATCATCAGTTGCACGCTTCCTGAATTGACTTTTGCAAATTGAGCCAGTGCTGGCGCTTCAGATTGACATGGGGGACACCAAGTAGCAAAAAAATTGATAATCACAGGTTTTTTTAAATGGGCAGGCCAATGATACGTTGACCCCTGAAGGTCATGCAGCGCAATGGAGGGCACTTTGTCCCCTACGCTGAGGGCGGCGGGATGATGACGAAGGTGCCAGGAGACAACGAGCAACACCACGGGCACGGAGATCATGATCACGATTCCTACAGCAATACGATATAAAACGTTCAGAATTTACACTTCCTTGTGAGTGATAAGTAGATTAAAATAAACTTTAGTTTGCACAAGCTAATTTTGAAAGGATGGTCTCTTCTATATGAAAGCTAGGCGGTGGATTGCCATATTGGTGGTGCTGGTAATCATTGTTGCTGCTTCTGTCATTCTGACCAAAAAACAGGATACAGCACCAGAAGTGGGACATGTGGCACCTAATTTTACCTTGACTACACTTTCGGGTCAAACCTTGAATTTGACACAGTTTCGCGGTAAACCTGTCTATCTTAACTTCTTTGCTTCTTGGTGTCCACCGTGCCAATTTGAAACGCCAGATGTAGAAAAAATGTATAAAAAATACGGCAACAAGATTACGTTCATCGGTGTGAATCTCGCTTTTAATGATACGGTGCCAAGGCTAAAGCAATTTCTCAAAACGTATGGCGTGACGTATCCTGTGTTGTTAGATAAAAGTGGCAGCGTAACGAAGACATATAAAGTGATGGCGATACCTACGAGCTTTTTTATTAAATCGAATGGCGTGATTATGTATCATTACTTAGGGGCACTGATTGCGTCACAGATGCAAACTGAATTTAATAAGTTGTTGGCTAGTTCATAAGTCGTGTTTGGGAAGGTGATGGGGTGGCGGTAAATCCGACGATTTGGCTGGCCTTTGTAGCAGGGCTATTATCCTTTATCTCGCCTTGCGTGTTGCCGCTGTATCCGTCTTACATCTCTTATATATCCGGAGTGTCATTTAGTAATGGTGCGGATGGTTTGGTGACGGGGCAGATCAGACGCAAAGCATTGAGTCATGCGATTTTCTTTGTGTTGGGGTTTTCTGTTATTTTTATTGCGCTTGGCGCATCGGCTAGTTTGATCGGTATCATCTTTTCTGAATATCGCGATGCCGTGAGTGAAATTGGTGGATTGATAGTCATTGTCATGGGGCTTGTGTTGATGAAAGTCATCAAGTGGGACCTATTTATGCGTGAAGCCAAATGGAGTGTGCGTAAGAAACCTGCTGGATACCTTGGCGCTTTTGTGGTAGGCATCAGCTTTTCTGCAGGGTGGACGCCCTGCATCGGCCCCATGTTGGCCTCAGTCATTGCCATTGCGGCGACCAGTCAGGCAAGTGGCATGTTGCTTATGTCTTTTTATGCAATTGGTTTCGCATTGCCATTTTTGATACTTGCCTATACCCTTGGTTCACTGCGTTGGTTGCTTAAATACAGTGAACGAATTAGCCAAGTAGGTGGGGGCATTCTGGTCTTGATGGGGATTTTATTGTTCACTGGAAAACTTACGGATATTACCTCGTGGTTGACTCAGCTCTATGGTGGCTACACAGGCATGTAATGGCTGTCGCCACCTTCTTTTCTTTTTACATAATCCATCCATTGTTGGACAAACTACCCTCGTGCAATTACCGATGTGGAGGGAGGTAACAACGTGCAACCACTTACAAGCAAAGAATTGGGGTACATCGCAGATTCCCTGTCCAATGAAGATCTCATGATGAAACAAAGCGCACATCTTGCGGGGATTAGTCAGCACCCGCAAGTTCGCCAGGTCTTCACGCAATTTGTGCAACGACATCAGCAACACCACCAACATCTAATGAACGAACTGCAACATCATCAGACGATTGCGCCGAGCCAATTACAATAAGCAACGAGAGAGGAGGTAACATGATGAACATGCAAAATTCAACCACCCTTCCAGAGAAGGATTTGGTCTTTCAAATTCTAGTGGAGACAAAGCGCGCGGCAGGTGAGTATACCACTGCAGTCACGGAAGCCAATTGTCAAAGTGTGAGGCAAATGTTCACTTCTTTGCTCAATGATACGTTGCAAATTCAAGGAGAGATTTATCAACTGATGTCCCAGCAGGGGTGGTATCCTATTCCTGCACCTGTCATGAGGCATGAGATTGCCAATCAGATACAACGTCATCAGCAAGAACAGCAGCAAACGCAACAGTTTGTGTCGCAGCGAGTGACCGGTAATACCATCAATCCGGCCATGTACGCATCACCGCAAAATCTTACTTACGGCGCAACTACTAGCAACTATCGGGTATAAATTAGGTATCAAAAAAGCTCCTCAGGAGAGTTATGCTGAGGAGCTTTTTTTACATTAATGGGTGTGTGGTTCTGTCAGTGGGTCATCGCAACATAAGACAGCGTCACTATGCGGATGATTGGCATCTTCAATTTGAATTGTGACATGGCCGATGCCAAGATGGACGAGTGCATGTTCGACATCTCGCAAAATGGGTTGGCTGTCGCGAATGGTCAAGTCGCCTTTTAAGATCATATGGCAAGACAGGGCGTTGCGGCCACTGGTGATACTCCACACGTGCAGGTCATGGACATCATTGACGCCAGGCACCGCGCGAATCGCACGTTCCACATCAGGCAAATGAATGCCTTGTGGCATGCCTTCTAGGAGGATGTTGACCGTTTGTTTGACCATGCGCCAAGCCCCCCACGCGATTAAAAAAGCGATCATGACGCTGAGGATCGGATCAATATCATAAAAATGGGTGCGAGCAATGATGATGCCGCCAATAATCACGCCAGCAGACGCGGCAGCGTCACCAAGAATGTGCAGCACAGCGCTACGGAGGTTGAGGTTATCTTCTGATTTGAGTCCCAATCCCAAATACAAATTGACAACAAGTCCCACTCCCGCACTAATAAACATCCACAAGCTAGACACTGGTTCCGGGTGGCTTAACCTGCGATAGGCTTCCACTAAAATCACGAGGGCAATCACAATGAGCGCAATGCCGTTAATTAGTGCTGCTAAGATGCCTGTGCGATGATAGCCGAATGTCATCGCTGCACTTGGTGGCCGTTGGGATAAATTTAGCGTATACCAAGTGAAGCCAATGGCAGCAATATCCGTCAGCACGTGCCCCGCATCAGACAGCAACGCCAGACTGTGTGATAGTAGTCCGCCGATAATTTCTACTAATAAGATGACAATGGTAAACCAAAATGCTCTGCGCATCTTGGCAATGGGCGCATGTGTATGAAAAAGCGCGCTATGCGCATGATCGTGAACGTGTTCATGCATCGTTGATAACTTCCTTTTAGTGTGAGGATTGCTCAAAAAATGAGACCACGGCACTCATGTCCTCATGTGCTCCCCCACGTGCGATGGATGAGCGAACTATTTCTTTGACCGCAGAAAGCAGCGGCATATAGGCACCCTGTTTGTCAGCAAAACGCTGCGCCAGCTTCAGGTCTTTTAATAGTAGCGCAGACGTGAATTGGGGAGAAAATTCATGATTGATCATTTTCTCTGCCTTTGCTTCTACTACACCACTTCTGACAGCGCCGCCCATGATGATCTGGACAAACTGGTGGGGATCAATCCCTGCTTTTTGTACAAGTGTCAGCGTTTCTGCAAATCCTAGTAATTGGATGCCAAGCAGTGTGTTGATCGCTAATTTTGTTTTACTGCCGGAACCTTGTACGCCTAGGTAATAACTAATTTTGCCGAGTGCTTCAAAATAAGGCTTGGCTGTTTCGTATACATGCTCGTCGCCCCCCACCATGAAGGTCAAGGCGGCTTGTTGTGCATGAGGCTCGCTGCCACTTACAGGCGCATCAAGTAAATTAGCTAGTGAGTTAGCTACAGCTTCGCCGACGGCCGTGCTGGTGGCAGGGGATACAGTGCTACTATCAATGACAAGTGTGCCCGGTTGTAGCTTTGACAGCACGCCGTGGTCATCGAAAAATACTTGACGTACGGCCATATCGTCAGCCAGCATCGTCCACACGACATCCACATCAGTCGCTGCTTCGGCAGGAGTGGATGCCCATTGTGCCCCCTGTTCCAGCAAGGGTGCCGCCTTGTCTTGCGTACGATTATACACTTTTAGCGAAAAACCAGCCTTCAGCGCATTTGCTGCCATGGGCATTCCCATGGTACCTAGTCCAATCCAACCAATGGTGGGCATGTGATATCAACTCCATTTTCTTTCTCTATGACCATGGTACACTTATGCATGCGTGAACATCAAGGCGTAGGAAGATAATCAGCGATTTCCACAGCGTAGAGGATAGAACCGTACTGTGGGTAACCCTGTATGGTGTTACCTGGCATGGTCACGATCGGAACCGCCTGACTGT
Organism: Bacillota bacterium; assembly: GCA_021846145.1. The sequence goes on along the minus strand of JAJZCJ010000034.1, from coordinate 7,684 downwards.
GATTCTTCACGCGAATCCAACACACGTCATTTTGGCGAGTAAAGAGAATTTGCTGTCCTGTGGCATCAAACATCGGGGTAGACACACCCGAACCTGCCGCTGGCAACGTGGTTAGTGTGCCTGTTCGCAAATCAAACGTGGCTAACTTCAACGTGGTTAACCATTTTAGAACCTGCGGGCCTTGCGCAGATGGGTTGAGCGTCAACCCATACACAAATGCCAATCGGGAACCTTGTGCCGAAATGGTTGGATATAACATGACATTATTTTTCATCGGGGGGACATAACGATCATGCCAGAGTTGCAATGTTTTTGGGGCGGCAAATAAATACCGTGACTGTGTATTCCACACGACGGCTTGATCGGTGCCAAACGGGATTACACCATCGCTGGTGGTAAATGTATGACCCACCAGCGTGGCTGGATCGTGTTTCGCAATGTTATAGAGGGACGTACCATCTGCCAACAGGGAGGCACTGTGATCTGGGTCAGCCCAATAAAATAGGGAATCGCCATTCTTTGCCCATGGTCCTACGATCAAGCCATTTGGCACGCTGGCTTTGACGAGTAATCGTAATGTATGACTGACTCGATTCCAAATCATAATTTCATCATACCATTGTCTGTAGTTAGTGACGTTCCGTACCACAGCAAGTGCCACTTGCCCGTCATGATGGTTGATTGAAATGCCCCTGATGCTAGAGTTTTTAGGAAGACTTAGTATTATATGATTCGTGTTTTGGCCAAGTGTCATGGTGTAAACTTTGTTGCCGATGCTGTACATTAATTGATTCGATGACGAGAAAACGGGATCAACTATATTGTTACCTAACTTATCGCGTATTCGTCCGTTTGCCGAAACCAGCCATAGCGATTGTTGGCTCCCGTCCGATTGTGTCACTGCCATCCATTTACCATTTGGGGAAAATGTGGCGTCTAACACATGGTTACCCACAGCATACGCGGATACTTTATTTTTACCTGCCACTATATGATTGATTAACGTATATAATTGACCGCCATGTATGCCATCATTATTGTAGATAATGGCCAGATCACCCATTTGCGAAAAATGGTTTGGATAAAAGGTAGGCCGCAAAACCCGCGTTTGCACAGCTAATCCGTGGTTTTGTACGAAAAATCCTAGCGTAAGTCCCAGTGCGACACCTATGGATAATATTCGCTGCTTCATCATAATAGCTTCTCTCCTTATATTTCGTTTCTAAATGATAGACGTTAATTAACGAGAAAAGGTTACTACGGTGCCTAAACTTGTCACCTTTTTTGATAGTAAATCGTCTATTATAAGAAGTATACATTGTGCGATTAGATCAAGGAGTGTGTGAGCGATGGAGAGAATCAAAGCGTTGCCACTAGGTATCGCATTATTGACTAGTCTTTCCCTTGTCGGAATGAACACGGGAATCTTTGCTTATGCGCAGAGTAGCTCTCAAGTAATTAGCGAAAGTCAGGCGCTTGGCAAGGCCAAAGCGGTGCTGCAGGTGCCTGCTTTGTTCACGCTGAGTTCTGAATCTTTTTCTACCGATCAAAACGGGAACTCTACGTATAATTTTAGTTTTAGCTACAATAGCCCTGATAATCAGAATCAATGGCTGAATATTACCGTAGATGCCAGTTCTGGTGTGATTACGTCGTATAGTCGGTCATCAAATGCGAACGGGTTTGTCTATCCTTTACCTGTAAACGCGACACAAGCGAAAAGTCTAGCGATCAATTGGGCGAATAAACTCTATCCGCAGTATGTGAATCAGGTTCAGATTCAACCGCTGGCACCCATGAATGGCTCACTCAATCAAGTAGTTAACTATCAATATAATTTTGAGCGCATCGTAAATGGCATTCCCGCTCCGTTTGATGGGTTGTCCATTACGATTGATCAAAATGGGACACTGGTGAATGCAAGTGAGCACTGGACTGCGGGGTCATTTCCCGCGAGTCAGCAGACCAAAAGTAGCGTGCAGGCAAATCAACTTTATCAAAAATATCTCAATTTGTATTTAGTGTATTGGACGAGTTGGAATGCAAATGGCAAATCAATTCCGTATTTAACTTATCAGCAACCCGTGGGCACGTACGCACAATGGTGGAATAATCAGTTTGGCGACCCTAATCTGCGAATTTCGGGAATCCCCGTCATTGACGCGCAATCTGGTGAGCCTGTGAATGCTTCTGGAAAGGTGCAATCGTTGCCGGTATATACACCGGTGCACCCATTGGTATCTGGGGGTGGTACCAAAGCGCCCGGTGCAGTGGCTGTGAACTGGAATGAACAGACGGCGTTAACCAATGTGCAGCATGCGTTGCAGATTCCCAGTCAGGCGAAGCTACAAAATGCCAATAAATTTCAAAATATTCCTGATGGTAATGTGAACTGGGATTTTACGTGGACTTTGCCAAGTGGTGAACAGTATAGTGCCAGTGTCGATGCGACGCTGGGCGTGTTAACGAATTTTAACGAGTGGTCAAATAAAGTGCTGCCGCTCGCCACGAATTTAGGGCAGGGGCATTCGCACCAGGTTACGCAGTCACAGGTGACTGCGGCGGCAACTGCATTTGTAAAAAGAATACTTCCTAAAGATACTGGCGGAATTGCTCTTATTCCTTTGCCGTATGTCACGACCCAGGCGAAGCTCGCCACTAGTTTCATGATTGAGCCAATTGTAAATGGGATTCCTGATGTGACTGACACTGGAAGCGTTAATGTGGATGCCAAGACTGGGAAAGTGACTTCATACTACACCAACTTTTCCGTTAATCAGGCACAATTTCCGCCACTGAGTCAGGCGATTTCACTGGCGCAAGCAAAGCATGACTGGACTATCGGTCAACCTTTGCAGCTAGTCTATCTGTTGACGCAACCTAGCTATGACAAGCAGACAGGCATTGCACCACAAGGGAAAGTGATTTTGGCGTATGCGCCTTCTGGCAATATTATCAACAATGGGACGGTAATGGATGCGACGACGGGACAGTTTGTCTTTGCAAGTGGGAATTCCCCCGCTTATACGGGCAAGATCAACGATATTAGTGGTATTGCTCAGGCGAATGAAATCAAGCTACTGGTTCGGCATGGGCTGTTGACGGTCGATGCCAACGGGAACGTTCATCCTACTCAGGAGATGACGCGGGAGCAATTTGTGAAATTAGTCGTGGATGCGCTGGGACAGGTACAACCTATCCCTTACAATCATCAATTAGGTGTCTATCAAAATGCGATGGGGATGACGAGTAGCGCGTCGTCCGGGTACAACGAGGTGTATTCTGCATTTGCGAATGGCTGGTTGAATAATGGGCAAGTATTTGAGCCCAATCAGCCAATCACGAGAGGAGACGCGGCACAATTATTGGCGCGTGCGTTGGGGTATGGGGAACTATTGAACCATCCAGAAGTGTTCCAGATGCCGGCGAAAGATGCATCGACCATTGCCAGTGATCAGTTGGCAGGTGATGCGATTGCCAGCGCGCTAGGCCTATTGCCGTTGCAATCGGGCAGTTTTGATCCTGCAGGCCATGTGACGATTGCGGACGCGGCACAGGCGGTGGTGTATATGGTGTCTGATTATTCTCGTGGGCAAAGTATTTTTAGTGCGGGTGCCGCTAGCGCTGGGGCAAGTTTGGGGGTCAGTGCGGGTGGCGGTGCGAACGCCGGTGCGGGTGCGGGCGTGGCCAACGCGGGCGCTGTGTCGAATTAATTGGTTATTTGAGACGCGATTTGGCGTGAACGACTTGAGTTTCTGGTGTAAGCAGTTGGGGTATCGTGACAAACTGATACCCTTTTTTTTGTAACACGTGGATCACATCAGGCAACGCGCGCACGGTGCCGGTGAGGTCCTCTTTTTCGTTGCCGGAGCAGTGTTGCAAAATGATCGCGCCGGGTCGCACTGCGGACAATATATTTTGTTTGATTTGTCTCGCGGACAGACTCTTCCAATCGTTGGAGTCTACAGACCAGTTGACCACGTGATACCCTAGTTGTTTGAGTTGGGTTAACACCAATGAGTTGACATTGCCATAGGGAGGTCGAACCCATTTGGGTGATTGCCCAGAGATACGGACGAGCACCTGTTCGGTGGCGAAGATTTCCCATTTTATTTTGGCGCGTGTGCTGCGCACTAGGTTGGCGTGGTTGAAGCTATGATTGCCTAGCGCATGACCTTCTTGGACAATGCGGCGTATCATCTCCGGATGGCGCGCGGCGTTCACGCCTAATACAAAAAAGGTTGCGTGGACATGCTCTTTTTTAAGGATGTCTAAGATCTTCGGGGTATAGACAAGGTCGGGACCATCGTCAAAGGTCAACGCGATTTTTTGCAGGGGCGGACCATGCCTTGTGTAAACGTGCGGGAATTGCTGCTCATAATTTACAGTTTTCGCACGCGCGACAGGCGGGGTGAAGGTGATGGTAAGGGTGATAAGGCATACATATAGGATCGAAAGATGATGAATGTGGTTACGCATATGAGACGTGCCTCCGTGAATGTTGGTTAAAAAGTCGCATGGTGTCGGTAGTCAGACGTTATTGTGCCCAAGCTGTCATTTTTTATCGTAATTATCCATCAATTCGTTAAAGAAATGGAAGGTTTATCCGATGCGTGTGTCGAATATGGACGTATATGGATAATTAGGGTGAGGGGATTTCAATCCTAAATTCCAAACTCGTTATTCAGGATGATCCATTGTGGTTTTGATGTAAATGGACATGCCATTGCAAGATTCCATTAAGCGGACGGTATCGTTTTTGTTACGGATTATATGACGCAAGCAAAGTGATTTGCGATTCCTGCTAGAGTGGACATGGACAAGCAAGCACAAAAAAAGCAACTCCTAAAAGATTGATAAGAAGATGCTTTTTAAAAATTTCCCACCACGTTCAGATATGTAGATTCTTTGCTGGGGATCGCAAACCATCTAATTTATATCCCAAACCTGTTCAAATAATGAGCATGATGTTATGCGTTTTGCGGATTTAGTTTAGCATACAGAACGATTCAAAATCAAAAGTCCGATTTGACACCCATAAATAGTTAGTTATAATGTGCTTAATAGAGATATCTCAAACTATCTAAGGAGGTAACGAGATGAGGTTAGCGGTTGATTTTAATGTCAAAGGTATATTACCCCTCGCGTATCGATTGATGATGATTTCTGTATTGAAAGAAGCGGTGAAAAATGGTGATCTAGATTACTTTCAACGATTGTACGTAAATGGGGCGCATATGCCAAAACCTTATACGTTTGCAGTGCAGTTTGGACAATACACCTTGCAAGAGGATCTCGTTAAAACGAATAGTTGTCGATTATTGATCAACTCAGCAGACTATGAATTCTTAATTCCGCTGCTCAACGGGCTGCAATCACTTCACACAATTAACTACAAAGGGTACGAAATGGAACGCAAGACCATTCGATATTTGAAAGAACGAGAAGTTCACACTTCCAAAATAATATTTCGCACACTTTCGCCGGTTCTTATGGAAGATGAACATCAAAAACCATTAACCCCAAACGATGATAATTATAATTATCATTTAAATGTAATTGCCAATCAGATGGTGCGTGTGCATTTAGGGAGACTACTTCATCAAGAGATCAAATTGACTCCGATCCATACCAATAAAGTAGTGATAAAGGAAAAATACGATAGAAAGCATCCCGACCGCAATCTCTTTTTTACTGCTTTTGGCGGAACGATGATGTTAGAAGGTCATCCCGAAGATTTAAATTACGTGTTGAATTATGGACTTGGGCTTCGTTCAAGCCAATCGTTCGGTATGTTGGAATTGATGGAGGAGGTGAGATAGTGGGACAAGCGGCTCTGCGAATATATTCAGATGATTATTTAACTAGTGCGGGATTAGTGGGCTTTAGTCGGCTTTACAACTATGCGCTTGAACATGGGCTAATTCCAGAGGATCAAGATTGGTTGATGACTAAAGACCACTACATTGAAATTCATCGGGATTTTTTGAAATATATCCCTATAATTTTCCTGCACCGGTTACTAGACGAACACAGTGTGGCTGAGCGTGAAGCAAAAAAACTTTCCAACTCAAGGGAATATGTAAAGACAACGGAAGGCGAAAAGATAAACGAGAGTTTCAGTAAGTATTTAGAGAAAGTGAAGGGTGCGTTTGCGAGTCAAGGAATAAAGATACCAAAATATTTTTCAGGGCAATCGTTTTCACAGCACTTTGAAGAATTAAAGAATGCTTTGAAACTCATCAAACACCCTAATCAATTGAGGGAATTGGATCACATTGTAGAAAGCTTTGTGAATCTCCTTCACGAACAGGCGATCAATGAAAAATTGACACTTAATTACGTGAAATCTGTTATTTTGGGAAACTTGTATGGGCAAGTCAGTTTTTTGAATGTGGTTAAAAACAAATTATCATTTGATGAAACAGCTGAATTAATGAATGTTGATTATATTCAGCCAGTACTAAGAGACTTGCAACTACATGATGCACTGAATATTGGTAACAAAGAAATGCTGATGAACGTTTTAGAAAACAATAAAGATTATCCTGCAACTTGGAAAAAGGCTGTTAAAAAAATGTCTATAGAGGAGGTCATAAGTTTTTTTGATGACCAACTTCATTGCATGATTTTTGATGAGTGGATAGCAATGGGTAATTTTGAAGAAATGATTTTTAGTCCGCTTAGTGTTAGTCGCGATAATGCAGTAAACTTCACGTGGGATTTAGCAGAAAAACAACCACGACCGTTGTCGAGTTGGGGAAGATTAGTTCTATTCATGGCAGCGATAGGAATGACAACTTATTCCCGAATGATTAACGGCAACTATAAAACCTATTATGGATTTTTATACTCAGAAGGAGGTGCTAATCGTCAAATTAGAGGAAACGACATATTCTATCAAATGAAACAAGATGAAAAACCATACGAAGAAATTATTACAAAGGTACTGAACCACGAGAAAAACCGAGCAGAATATCAAAATGCCAATTTTTTGTTTATTGAAATTAATGCGGATTACGGATCGAAAAAAACCATCATGAATTACTTTGATGTCCCTCCTCATATGGTTCGCTACTTTGTTGCAAATTCCAAAGGTGAGAATCCGCTTGATGAAATTAAGAATCGAGCGTTTCGTGAAGAGTTTTTGCAGATGGTGATGCAAGGGATTGACCCAAAACGGCTGATATTGAATCATTTAAGGCAGGTGATTCGAAGCGGTTATGCTCCAAAGGGTGTATATACTGCAACCAAAGAACGTTTCAAAATTGAGAAATTAAAAGCTAATCATGAAAGGAGTGGAGAAGAGTTGGCAAACGAGACGAAACAAGTACAGAAATTGTATCATCTTGGGCGAGAGGTTAGAGAAGTCTTCGTCCAAAGATCTAATCAACGTAGCAAAGTAGCTTCTGGAGATGAATATGTTGCGGGTGGTGATAAGCGCGTCAATGCTATCGCATATCGCTTACTCAATGCAGCCAGCGCAAACAATAAAAATCAATTCATGGATGGGATTTTACGCCTTCAAATTCAACTTCAGTCACTCCCGAACAACCCGCTAAAGGATTTGGGATTGTTCTTAAACGTGATTCACGAAGAATACCTTGATTTCCCCACTGTGGCCAATGCGTTCATATCAGGCTTACTAAGCCAGCGTGGAAGCCAAAATGCTGATGAGGATCAG
>JAJZCJ010000365.1 GCA_021846145.1 Bacillota bacterium | reverse complement strand
GTGCGAACAACTGTATTTGTATTAAGGACATTATACATATGATGTGGTAGACTTGCAAACAAGACTTGCAAACTAAATTGACCTGACACAAAATTCAATATATAATGATTAAATAATTTCTTGTGCGTCAGGAGGGTGTCTAGGGTTCCGCCGCTTATGCGGGTAAGGTCCGAGCGACACCGCACCAAGGAAATTGGTGTACACCTTGAGGAAAAAAGCCTCGCGGTAAGTTCTGGCTAGCGTGCATGCACGCGAGTCTGAATACTGCGAGGCTATCCTTTTACGTAAATTTATTACACATCGAGACAGGAGTGATCGGATGAAGACCGAAGACAGGCTGATTTACCTCAACGGTCAACTTGTGCCCAAGGACAAAGCTGTCGTCTCCGTATTTGACCACGGTTTTTTGTATGGAGACGGAATTTTTGAGGGAATTCGTATCTATGATGGTGTAGTATTTCGCCTTGATGAACACTTGGAGAGGCTTTATGATTCGGCTAAATCGATTCTCCTTCATATTCCACTAGAATTTGAAGAAATGGCCAAAGCAGTGCTAGATACGGTGCGTGCGAATCAGTTGCAAAACGGGTATATTCGGCTCGTCATTTCCAGAGGTGCTGGGGATCTTGGTTTGGATCCTCGCAGTTGCAGCACTCCCAACATCATTATCATTGCAGATGAGATACAACTTTTCCCGTCTGAATTTTATGAGAACGGTCTTCGTATTGTGACAGTGGCGACGACAAGAAATAGTCCCAATGCGCTGAATCCGCAAATTAAGTCGCTCAACTACTTAAATAGCATATTGGTCAAAATGGAAGCCATTAATGCAGGTGTGCTAGAGGCACTGACTGTCAATGCGCAAGGGTATGTGTGTGAAGGTTCTGGCGATAATGTGTTCATTGTCAAAAAAGGTAAGGTATACACACCACCTGTGTATTTGGGCGCATTAGATGGCATTACAAGGCATACGATCATGGATATTTGTGCAGAATTGAATATTCCGCTCTTGGAAACTCCGTTTACAAGACATGATGTATATATCGCGGATGAGTGTTTTCTCACGGGTACGGCTGCGGAACTTATTCCGGTAGTTGAGGTAGATGCGCGGATCATTGGAAGTGGCAAGCCGGGGGCTGTGACACAACGTTTGTTAACAGCATTTCGAGAGGTCGCAAAAATGCAGGGAAGAAGGATTTAACAAAAAATTTAATCTTTTTTCTCATTTCTCAGTAAAAATGTGATAGTGTTTTCTTAAACTAATAGGTAATTGCAGTGCGTAGTATGTTGTTGTAATTTTCACATAGAGACAAGAGAGCGGGAAGAGGAGAGAAAAAAATGAACCAGTTCATTAAAGAGACAGATACTGTCCATGCTGGTGTGAGTGCAGCAGAGGTGGAGCAGGTTGATGGGGAAGTTACCCCGCCAACGGTGAAAACTGGCGCTGACTTGCTGTGCTCGCTTTTACTAGAGTCCGGGGTTGACGTGATCTTCGGGTATCCTGGAGGGGCGGTTCTGCCGATTTATGATTCACTGTACGATTCTTCTATCCGTCATATTCTCACCAAACATGAGCAAGGAGCCGTTCACGCCGCAGAAGGTTATGCCAGAGTGACTGGCAAAACAGGTGTGGTGCTGGTCACATCGGGTCCTGGTGCGACCAATTTGGTGACAGGGATTGCTGATGCGTACATGGACTCCACCCCATTGGTGGTGCTCACAGGTCAGGTGACCATGGATAGTATCGGCAGGGATGCATTCCAAGAGGCAGATATTATGGGCATTACAATGCCAGTGACGAAACACAATTACCAAATTCGCGATGTCAACGATTTGCCACAAGTGATTGCAGATGCTTTTCATATTGCCAACTCCGGGAGACCGGGGCCGGTGCTGATTGATTTGCCGAAGAATATCACTGCGGGGGCAGCCACCTACCAACCATTGCCAACGCCCAACGCGCGCGGGTATAAAATTCCTTCTGCGCCTTCCTCGGCGCAAGTGGACGCGATCGTGGAGGCAATCAAGCAAGCGAAAAAGCCGTTGCTTTACGTTGGTGGAGGGATCGTGTCTGCGGGGGCTGCAGATGTATTGTGGCAATTTGCAAATAAGACCCAGATTCCAGTCGTGTCTACACTGATGGGACTAGGCGCATATCCTTCTGGAGACGAGTTATTTTTCGGCATGCTAGGTATGCATGGAAAATATTCTGCTAATAAGGCTGTTTCCGAATGTGATCTGCTACTTGCATTTGGCGTTCGTTTCGATGATCGTGTGACTGGGAGATTAGAGTTATTTTCCCTCCATTCCAAAAAAGTGCACGTCGATATTGATCCTGCTGAAATTGAAAAAAATGTGCCAATAGATATTCCGGTGATTGCTAATATTAAAGACACGTTAGAGATGTTAGTGACGTATGACTTGCACCCTGATACAGCAGATTGGCGCGCGCAGGTGAAGGCGTGGGATGAAGAGTGGCCGCTGCGCTATCATGGAACAGATGTTGATCTCAAACCGCAACAAGTAGTGGAATTATTAGCCAAGCACACCAATGGTCAAGCGATTGTGACGACAGAAGTCGGACAGCATCAAATGTGGGCTGCTTTGTTTTATCCATTTTCCCGTCCCCGTCAGTTAGTTACCTCTGGGGGTTTGGGAACTATGGGATTTGGGTTTCCCTCGGCTCTCGGCGCGCAGGTGGCACAACCGAATCACACTGTCATTTGTGTCGCTGGCGATGCAAGTTTTCAAATGAACATTCAAGAACTGCAAACGATGGTTGATCAAGGGCTTCCTGTGAAAGTCGCCATTATTAACAATCGGTTTCTTGGCATGGTGCGGCAGTGGCAGCAATTTTTCTATGAGAAGCGCTATGCGGAAAGTCGGGTCAGTTCGCCAGATTTTGTGAAAGTGGCAGAAGCGTATGGTGTTCTAGGTTTGCGTGCTACCACCCCCGTGGAAGCGGAAGCGGTGATTGCGCAGGCGATGGCCTATGACGGTCCGGTAGTTATGGACTTTGTCGTCAAAGAAGAGGAAAACGTATTTCCGATGGTACCTCCTGGAAAAGGC
>JAJZCJ010000364.1 GCA_021846145.1 Bacillota bacterium | reverse complement strand
AGGCGCTGAGAATCCGAACGTCAAAAGATAGGTGCCAATAAGTGCGACTAGCAAAAACCACTGAAAATGCCGAGGTAGTTTTTCTTTCAATATCCATCTTGCCAAGAAGATAGCAAATATGGGCTGGAGTTTTTGAAGAATCAACACCACACTGGCATTACCATATAAAAACGCCTCCGTAAAAATGATGGACGCAATGGCGGATCCTCCCCATGAAATGAAAAGAAGCGCTCCCCACCCCTTCCAGCCAAGTCCGCGCAGTTGATGTCTGCCTAGCCACAAAACAGGTACCGAAAATAGTGCCAATAAAATGTGTTCGAATAAAATAATTTCGATGGAAGTAAAGTATTTTAATAAATCCACTAAAAAAACAGAATCCATGCCCCACAGTGCTGCTCCTATAGCGACAAGAATGATTCCGTTTATCCGCCATTTTGCCAATTCAATCCCTCCTCGAGTTTGAATTGAACCTTCATATAAAAATAGTGTCCCATCTATTTCTCAGGACACTATCAATTTGCTCGCAAAAAATAGACTTCGAACAAATTCTCCTTCTTTCATCCGGACTATACCGTCGGTACTGGATTCTCACCAGTTCCTGCCATATGGCTCGTGGACTTCGCAAATTATGCATTACCACCGATCGGGAATTGGCCTAAGCCTCACCCTGCCCTGAAGGTTCGTATTCAATTAAACTTAAAATAACAAAAAAAAATTTTAATGTCAATATAGATTATCAGCGTTTGACTATCAGCGTTTCGACGGCACAAACAGCTCATCAGGCGATATAATCGACGCGATTGCGCCCACTTTGCTTTGCCTTGTAGAGGGCGTCGTCAGCCCGTTTCAGCACAAGATTAGGGGGTTCTCCCTGCTGATACCCAGAAACCCCTACACTGATTGACACTCTTTGGTCTTGGACGGTGACAAACCTTACAGACAACCGAATGCGCTCTGCATATTCAAGCGCATGCCGGATATCCATATAAGCGATGATCACAAATTCTTCTCCCCCGTAACGCGCAAGCACATCTCCTTTGCGAATGTTTTGCTGCAAACGTTCAGCCACTTCTTGAAGAACTCGATCACCTTCTTGATGTCCATACGTATCGTTCACTGCCTTGAAGTAGTCAATATCACACATAAGTAAACAAAACTGATGGTTGGCGCTTACATTGGCGTCCCTCACATCAAATGCTAGCCTTTCATCAAAATATCTTCTGTTCCATATCCCAGTCAATCCGTCTTGAAGTGCCAGGTTCTCAATCGATCGAAATTGTTGTTGAAGTGCAATTCTCATCGCCTCTATGCCCATAGAAAGACGACCTAATTCTGTCTTATCTTGAATAAATGGTACCGGATAATGCAAGTCACCGTGTGTATATCGTTCCACTGCTTGGGTCAACGCAGTAAGCGGTTCCACCCATTTACGCAACTGCTTACTCAACAAAAATGTCACCATTGTCATCACGCTAATTGCAATCAATGCATAACTCACCAAAGAAATCGCGGATAACACTCTCAAGTTAACGTCATTGAAGTGAATGCGCTGATCCACTTTCCCAAAAGCAATCGCATATTCTCGTCGGAATGCATCGAATGTAGATTTAGCTTGATTTTGCATAGCTAAAGGAATCTTTTTATTGTTGTGTCTAAGATTGATCATTGACATCGCAAATTGAGCATGCCATTTTAATCCTATTTTTATAGTGCTTTTAACATATGGGTCAATGGAAGTAATCTGCTTAACCGATGTCAATTGCTTAACCGCCATCGTATAATTATTCGCACCAGAATGAAATGGCGCTAAAAAATTCGTCTCACCAGTCAATTCATAACCACGCAATCCTGTTTCCTGATCATCCATGGCGATCTGCAATTGCGACAACTCACCACTAATTTTCCCTAACTGGATAATCTCATTTTGTTCATTTCCAATCGGGATACTAATGATGATTTGACTACTAAGCATAATAATTACTGCGATAAACTGAATCCCAATCAAATATCGCACCAATTGTTTACCCATTTGTCCCCCAGAAGAAAAAATTCGCCATTTCAACTCCAATGTTCCCACGCTTCCTTAACATAATTACCGATTAGCTGATGAAGGTATCCAATGTTCCAATTGAATAGCGATAAACACGCCAATGAATAGCACCACTGCTAGCAATAAAAACCACTCAAATCCAAGCGCATGACCAAGGGCATATCCAGCAATCACAGGACCAATTACCATGCCAGCCTGCCAAGAAAGATTAATCATGGCATTATAACGCCCACGAAGTCGTTCTGGTGCCAGATCGTTAACAATTGGGGATAAACTTGGCGATAAAAAAGTCTCTCCCACTCCAAATATGGCGAGTGAGGCAATGAGTAATGGAGTTGCAAAATGCCCATTTTTAAATCCTGCCAATAAAACAAACAACCAACTAATCGCAAATAAAGCAGAAGCAAAAGCAGCTAAACGCGTTCTTCGCCATTTTTTGGCGTAATGCAAAACAGGAAATTGAACAAGCACAATTGCCATACAATTAGCAAAAAAAGCAATGCCAACAACGCTTGCTCCCACACCCTTAAACCCAGTAGCCCAAACTGAAAATGCTGTATTCATTTGACTGTATCCAAAAACAACAAACAACAGATTTAAGACAGTCACACCAACAAGTGCTCGATCCCTAATGACTTCGCGAAATCCCCCGCGATTACCTGAAAGTTGCTCCTTTAAATCCAACGTATTAGGAATATATTTTTTGTTTCTCAACGGCAAAAGAATTGGAATAAACACCAAATATGTGCAAGCATCGATCAAAAATATCAGAAAAAAAGTGGTGGGCTTCATCGAATGCAACAACAACCCAGAAATCAATGAACCTAATCCAATCCCTAGATTTTGTGCTGCATAAGCAATGCCAAAGTAACGTGATCGGTCCTGCTTCCCCGCCAAAACCGCCAATTGAGAAGAAAGTCCATTCCACATTGCCGAATTACCAACCCCAACGAGCAAAGAAGACAACAGTGCCACACCTACATTAATAGATATGGCATACCCCATCGTACCGATACAAAGC
>JAJZCJ010000363.1 GCA_021846145.1 Bacillota bacterium | reverse complement strand
AATTAACACTGCAAATGAACCAGCCACATCAGCTCCACTATGAACAGCATCTGCTAATAGCGCCTGGCTTTGCACCATCCCGCCAACGACAGCTTTTAATACCGTAAGAAATAAATTTAATAAGAGGCTAAAACCTGCTATTTTACTAGATTTATCATTTTCGAATTGCAATTGGATGATCCTTTCCCCCATCAATTATAAAAAAGACACCCCAGCTTTAGCCGGGGCATTCCACTTGCATGAGATTATTACGCTACCGCGCGTTTCCCTTTTCGAAATGTTCGACTCCGCCAAAGCACCCATAACGGACTCGCAATAAAAATCGAAGAATATGCGCCACTGACAAGCCCAATTAGCAGCGCGAAAGTAAAATTATGGATTGAATCGCCACCAAACAAGAACAATGTCGCGGCAGCAAAGAGAACGGTTAATACTGTATTGATCGAGCGAGCCATCGTTTGCCACAGAGAATGATCCACCAGTGCCTCTAATTCTTGTAACGATTTCACTTTCGCATTTTTCATATTTTCGCGGATACGATCAAAAATGACGATCGTATCATTAATGGAATACCCTACAATTGTCAATACAGCAGCGATAAATGGAAGGTCTACTTGTATGCGGAGCAACGCAAACACAGAAATCACAATGAATGCATCATGCAGTAAAGCGACGATACCCGACACTGCAAACCGATATTCAAAACGAATTGCCACATAGATCACAATACCTAACGAAGCGAGCAGAACAGCCCAGACAGCAGTTTGCGACTGTTCTTGCGCGATCACAGGATCAACAGACGAAAACGCTGCCGGTAGCAGAGCCTTTGGGAATTCCTTTTGCAATGCCGTGTTAATCGCCGCTTCCTGTTTGGCAGTTAACGTATTACCCAAGCGAATGACCGCCATGTTACTCTGCGTACCCGCCGTCGTAATAGAACTTGCCGGAACACTGATGCCCACCTGAGAAAAGGCTTGCTGCACCGATGAGGTGTGAAATGTATGATTAATCTGAACCTGAATTTGTGCTCCAGATTTAAAGTCAGTCCCAAGGTTGAGACCAAACACTAGCATCACGATCAACCCTGCCAATGTGATGGTACCAGATAACAGAAAGAACCACTTTCTACGCGTAACAATAGCAAATCTCACTTGGTAGCGGCCACCTTTCGTTTTGCGCCGTAGTACCATTGGTTTTTCACCAAATTAGAGCGCGTAAGAAGCTGCAACAGCAAGCGACTTAATGTCACTGCCGTCAACAAACTGACAAGAATACTGGTGATCAACGCCACGCCAAATCCGCGCACGTCACCCGTTCCATACCCATACATGACGATACCCGCGATCAGCGTCGTCACATTGGCGTCTAAAATGGTACGCAGGGCCTTACGTTGACCTGCCACCACAGAGGATTGCACAGATTTACCGTTGCGTAGCTCGTCCTTAATTCGTTCATAAGTAATAATGTTAGCGTCCACTGCCATACCGATACCCAGTACTAACGCCGCTAATCCAGTCAAAGTAAGCGTAACCTGAATACCCGCAAACACAGCGATGACCACATAAATATAAGCACACAACGCCACGACTGCCACGACTCCTGGTAAACGATACATCAGAATCATAAACGCAAAAATCAAAATGACGGCCACCAACGCCGCAATCAATGTGGCGTGTAACGCTGCCTGGCCCAGAGACGGCCCGACTGTCATCGACGAAAGCTCATGCAAAGGAACTGGCAACGCGCCCGCATTGAGAAGCTTAGCCAAAGTCACCGCCGCTTGCACTGATGAGCTCCCTTGAATCACTGCACTACCGCCAGATATCACAGACTGAATTGTGGGATCATCGATCATTTTATTATTAAGCCAGATGGATACTTTTTGATTCAAATACTGTTGCGTAATCGACTGAAAAACTGCCGCATTCTTAAAGGTAATTGCCACATCCGGGGCACCTGTTGTGGGATCTGCCTCGTAATGCGCATTGTCTGAGATGTCTTTACCGGTTAATAATACTTTCCCAGATGGCGATCTGAATTCCAGATTAGCCTCTTGCGACAAAAATTGTCGTGCCTGCAGTTGGTTAAACTTGCCCGCTAAATCAACACGTACACGATTGCCATTTTCCACCTGAATTTGCGGTGACGAAACGCCTAACACATCGATGCGGTTGCTAAGTGCTGCCACCGTGGCCTTAATGTCATTAGACGTCACTGTTTGTCCATTACTTCCGATTTGATAAAGGACATCAATGCCCCCTTGCAAATCCAACCCCAGTGGAATTCTGCTATACAGCATTTTGCTGGTAGAAAAAATAATACCGAAAATCAACACGACTAACACAAAAAAAGTCGTGAGGCGTCCCCACTTAATCATGGTGTTCCTCCTAGACAGTCTTCACAACATTAATACGATACAACCTTTTAGTCGCAGATGCAAACCAAATTAGCCTAAATCATTCAATATATCTTCTATTGAATCCTTCGTATTGCGATACGCTGCCTGTAAATCAAAATTCATAATCGCTTGTGGTTGCAAAGCTAATATCGCATTGACAAGCTCATGCAAATTACCTGGACGACGTTTTTTTAATTGTTGAAAATAGGTCCATATCTGTTCTGCTGAAACATGCTCGTACCCCAGAAAGTGAAATTCTCTCGTCTTGTCATCAAGCAGCAAGGCGATGTCCTTACTCGGTTGCCCATCGAGAACGCTGAAAGCTGGTGGTTCAGAAAAGTCCACATCAGGAAATGACTTTTGCAATCTTACCATAGCGGCAAGTTCTCGCACCTTTAACTCAAGCGGATGTTCTAACCTATATGGCGGGTTTTCAATAGGCAAGGCTTGTTCCACCACTGGTTCCCGTTCCGGTTCTATTGTCGGTTCTATTGTCGGTTCCAACGGCAGTGAAATCACTTCTTCATCAATAGTCACAGCACTTCGCGCCTTGCCAAAAACTTTTATCGTGCCTCGTTGATGCTCACGAAAATCTGATGTTTCACTACCCTGATCAGCCATGTTCACCATCCACTCCTTTCCCATTACATTCTCGCACCGATTAGCGACACGTTCAAGT
>JAJZCJ010000033.1 GCA_021846145.1 Bacillota bacterium | reverse complement strand
GACTAGCAACACCACTTGCCCTGTAAAGGACAATAAAGTCTGCGTCATAAATGCGGGAACCATAGCCACCACTGCAATCATGGCGGCAAACACCACATATGGTGTGCTAAAAAATAACCACGAAGCATGCACAGAGATGACTTCATCTTTTTTCATGTATTTCTG
Source organism: Bacillota bacterium (assembly GCA_021846145.1). The sequence continues at coordinate 17,387 of JAJZCJ010000033.1, read as the reverse complement.
CAAATCATAATAAGGTTGCCAAATAGGGGGGCCATAACGGCCTTGAAGTAATGCTTTTGTCTTTTTGACAATTCCTTGAATTAGCGGCGCAACTCCGATTAAAAAAATGATTTGAATACTATCCAAGATCACGTGTACCATGTCAGATTCCCCTCACTTCACTAATAGCAGTACCACGATCAGTGTGATAAACAAATACGCCAAATAACTTTGAACTTGTCCATTTTGAATACCCCGTATGATGCGTGCGATACGCACTACCGAATGAAAGACGGGCTGATATAAGTAGGTTTCAGCAAACGAATATATTTTACTGGTATACACGTATTTAGAGGGAAAATACACGCTTCCTTCCATGCGATTCAGCGTGCGCGAAGGGAGTAGCACTTTCTGAAAGGCGACGCGAATCGGCTTACTATAGCCACTTGCCGTGTAGGTCATTAAAGGTGTCAAGGTACTCCCACAAGCCCAAGTCTCTTCCCGCACGATCGATGTGCGTCTCCCCACTTTGCGAACAACCAACCAGAGAATCATCAGTGCAATTGCCGCGGTAATCAGCACCGCGAACATGGATAGATGCCAATTGGCATGCATATTCAAACGAATTCCCGTCACTACTTGCACTGATCTACTTAACAACCACACCCAATTCATCGAAAAAATCCCCGTCAGTAGACATAACACCGCTAATCCAGCCATGCCAATACGCATCGATACCGTCACCTCGTGCGCATGTTGTGCGTTCTCGCTTCTAGGCAATGCCAAAAAAGTGGTGCCAAATGAACGGACAAATGCCATCGCGACCAACGCCCCAGTCATCGTCAGCGCCCCGATGATCAATACGGCAAATAGATTAATCCAGGAAGAAGGCGCTGTAGTTGCCAGCCCGAAAGCGGACTGGAACAACATCCATTCCCCGATAAATCCATTGAATGGCGGCATCGCAGCAATAGACAACGCACCAACTAATGTAAATATCGCCGTCCACGGCATTTTTTTCATCACGCCACCGAGAAGATCCATATTTTTTGTATGCGTGGTAGAGAGTACGGCACCTGCTCCCAAAAACAGCAAACTTTTAAATAAGGCGTGATTGAAGGCGTGAACTAAGGAAGCCAACAGCGCAAACGCGGCTAGTGTATCATCGTGCAGAGCGAAAAGAATTAAGCTAATGCCAAGTCCCATGAAAATGATGCCCATGTTTTCAATGCTACTATAAGCAAGCATTCGCTTTTGATCGCGTTGTCCTAGCGCATGCAAAATACCTAGCAGCGCTGATATCGCCCCTACGCACGCCACTACGATACCCCACCAAAGCGGCCCACTTAATAACAATCGAAAAACAACCAAAAGGAATCCATACATCGCCATTTTCAACATGACACCAGACATCAGTGCGGAGACATGACTAGGCGCAACAGGGTGAGCGCGCGGCAACCAGATGTGAAAAGGCACTAACCCCGCCTTCGTCCCAAATCCAATGAACGCGGACAAAAAGACGAGCGACTTCATGGCTGTTGGCATATGCACTGAACTCATGTCGTGAAAAGTGAAACTCCCTGAATAATGGGCGAGCATCAAAAAGGAAATCGTGATAAAAACGGTTCCGATATGCGTCATCACCACATAAATAAAGCCAGCGTTTTGCACTTCGCGTTGCTCGTGTTCATAGATCACTAACAAAAAGGATACGATGGACATCGATTCCCATGACACTAAAAAGGTAAAAACATTTCCCGCCAGCACCACAGCCATCATCGTCGCAAGAAATATTAGCACGCCTGAGACTAGCAGTGACACTGACTTGCGTTCTTTGTACTCTCTTACATACCCGATTCCATATACCGCGACAAATAAACCCACGATACCGATGAGCAATACAAACAATCCTGCCATCGCATTGATGCGAAAATTTAATGAAGTAAAAGCAAAAGACCCTTGCAAAATCAGTGCAGATGAAGACGGCGCTAGCAATTCCGTGACCCCGGACACCACGAAACCGAGTGATGCAAACATTCCGATGACATGCCCCAAATAGGTGAATCGTTTTGCAATGGCGACAAGTAGTCCCACCAACATACTAATCGTTACAAACAATATCGAGATATCGAGTGCTATCGATGAAATCAAAATCAGGTTCCCTCACTTCACACCATATATATGAATATTACAATCTATATATATTACTATATACACTAAAATAATCAACGTCAAGAATGACGATGAAAAAACAGGTAACTGACAACATAATTGGCGTGCCGATTGGCACGCCATATCTGTAACTTAAATGTTCAAACTTAGAGGTTCTCTACTATATGAACATTTGCCCCCTAATATTGAATATCATTATTTTACAAATTAACAGAAAGTTAATAGGTGAATGCGTTTTTCGTAGATTGTGATACCCATTAAAAAATGGGTACCAGCTTCATCGCCAGTACCCATTCCCTATGTTTCGCCCCCTAATTCATTTCACTGGGTGAGTTCGTGCTACTTGTATTCCCGTTCTGCGTTGCGTTGTTCGTCAGTATTTACGTCATACCGTTCCAAGTGTTTCTGATGAACGACATGTCGAGCAAATGCATCACGACCAGATTGGCGTGTACGTCGTAACACCAAAGAAGAACCTAGTGAGAAATGTTATGCGGATGGTGACGACTCCTAGCGTGTTTCAAAGAGCACTTCAGGGTACTGTTTTGCAAGGCCATCGAATGGTGCCGCCGGGTGCCCCTCCAAATGCTGGTCGAAAAACGCCAGCGAGTAATTGTTGACGATATCGTGCGCCCGCTTTGCATCAATCAGCCCCGCAAAACCCAGTAGGGACGCAAGCGGGGAAAAATACGGAGTATCGGTAAAGTTGAGGTGGAACATACCGGATACCTGCACATAGTAACCATTTCCCGGCTGGCTCTTCTCGAACACTGCCCGCATTGTGGTCAGAGTTTGATCGATGTCTGCCTCTGACCAGCCGCCGGCCCGCTTTCTTTCGAACCGCATAGTGTCAGCATCCCTGGTGATCCACATACTCGACTGCCGTAATCCAGCTTGAACTACATCGGCAGGCATGGCAGCGTCCATCATCAGACAAGCTTTCAGACGTGGGTCCGTGTGACAGGCTTCACTGGCTACTATGGCACCAAGTGAAATCCCGAAAATACCAACGTGTTGCAGGTCTAGCCGCCCTGTCAGAATACCGTTCGAGTCAGCTTTATTTAGGACAGTAAGCTGATTGAGGGTGAAGCTGACGTCTTGCGCGAAATACGGGATGGTACCATTCTTGAGAGATTGGCCGTTAAGCATTGGCGCTTTTTCGACCGGGCTGATGCTCTGTTGGGTGAAAGGGTTCATCTGATTTTTCGTCAATCCGGTTATCTGTTGTCCGTCCGGGAAAACTACCGATGCCGCAGCATACGGCTGATCGATGGCCGCGACAATGTAGCCGTGTGAGACCAGTTCCTCGACCTGAAAGGTATTCATCTGGCGAAAACCGTTTAACCCTTCCAAGAAGATCAGCACCGGGTAACTGGGCTTATCATTTGCCGTGGGTGCGGAAGGAATGGCATTTGTGGTGACATATTTAAAGTGATCAAAGGTGAACCCTGGCAAATGTGCCAGCCGCGCCAATACGGGCGAAAGTACGCTAGCATCCTGCACGTAGGGAGCGCGCGCGGATGATTTGTCTCCCTTGACCGGGTACCAGATTTGCACTATCAATTCACGATGGGCATTCGGATCAGCGCTGAAGATCTCGTGGCGACTTGTATCCACCCAATGATAGGTCACAGTACCAATCTGGTAAGATCCACTTGGATGCGGAAAGCGGAATACGGGGAAAACCATCGGCAGAACGATGGAGACCGCTAGCGCAAGCACTCCCAGCCCACCGCCTACCCCTGCGCTATCTGGCATGACATTACCGAGCAACCAGATTGTGAAGAAGATTATTGTCAATGCATACGCAGGGATCATCTCCCAGCGCAGACCCTCAACTAGCGTCTGTATAATGGCTATTAGCACCGTGATTAGTGCTAAATAACCCATCCATTGTATCGCGTGAAGCCACGGAATCACTGATATGCAAAATATCAGTAAATTAGCAAGGGACAACAGGGTTTCAAGAGGTCTCATCACCTCACCTCCTCAGTCGTGTATGGTACTGTTATTATTGAAAGGTGAGACGCCATGCCTGCTTATGTTTCCTTGAAGGAAATAGCAGACAGTATGACCTTGAGGGGTCGGGCAGTTAAGATCGATTGTTTTTACTTTCCGCAAAAACAATCGATCTGTTTCGAGATTGGGTAAATCTCCAAAAACGTCCTCAGTATTCAAAAATTCGCCACCCTTTTTTATGTTTTAATTTATAAATTTATACTTAATTTTGACTGCCTCAAAAATTCAAGAAAAATAGATGGATCTTCAATTCATATACATGCAATCAGTTACGCCGCATCAGGCTAAAACTCTGCGCTGTTGATCCGATCTCAGGTTGAGTCGTCAGGAACAATGCCGGGGGTACGACATCCTCTGGCACCTTGACCCATCCGCTCTCAATTGCTGTTACACTTCCCTTGGTGGAGGTATTGGCATCTATGGATGTTCTAACAGATCCGAGTATCAATTCGTTCACACTAATCTTGTACGGCCAAAGTTCCTCTGCCAAGATGCGTGTCAGCATCCACAATCCGGCTTTTGAGCACGCGTAAGCCGATCTTTCTGGTGTTCCACGATACCCCAAGTCCAGAATCAATCGTAATAATTTTGCCACCGCCTCTACTCTTAAGATACGGGATGACCGCGTGGGTACAGTTGTAAGCTCCGATCAGATTGACCTCAATGGTGGTTATCCAATCATCTGGAACGCTCTCCTCAACTGGTCGATGATCGCAACTAACACCGGCATTCACGACTAAAATGTCGATGCCGCCAACTCCACGAACCGTTGCACTTACCAGATTTTCGACAGAGTGTGATTGTCGAAAATCCGTCTGGACTGCCCTAGTTCAGTTCAATGACACGTGCATCGCTTGCGCGAGCTACGTGAATCTGTTTGGCAATGGCTGCACCAACGACCAAAGTTGAATCTGTAATGCGGCGAATCTTACTGTTCTGCGCTATACTCATGTTGTAGATCTACCTCCTGATTAGTAGTGTGTTCGGACAAACTCAACACTATCAGGAGTTTCTTATTTCCTCAAACCCGAAAATTGCTTTATAACAGGAATGCTGCCCATAAGCGTAAGAACGCCTCCGAATCATTTTTGTATATTTACGTATTTGCAGGGCCAAGTCCTTTCAGGACATTTCCCCCGAATGGTACAATTCGTAAACGTGCTCAGTTTGCTGAAAAAGCTCTCCCGGCCGGAATAGAGTTAAAACTGCTCTTCAATTAGGCAGTATAGTCGCGTCGATGCTCCCTCGAACGGATAATAGAAACAGCTCTTACCCCTAGCGAATAACGACCGATAGTTTTTGCAGATAGTACCTCTACGGACGAAGGCCGCATCATTAAAGTAAAAAAGATCACCAGCATTGGTACTACGCTGGGCCAATCTTTCATAACTGGTGTTAAGTCTTCCTTGCTGTGTCGATACTCGCCCTGTTTGAACATCATTTTCACAGATTCTTTGAAAATTGCCCAACGAGAGCCACTTCTCTGTGCTATACCTAACAGTACTGCAATCCCGCTGTGAGAACGTATTCCTATTCGCTCACCCAAAACAGGTGAAGGAACATCCTCCATGGCAATTCTCACCAACATTTGTATGAGGTTTACTCCAGACTCAGTGGCATTCATTGTTTCACCCGGTCTAGGATTTGCCTCGATATAGGCAACTTGATTAGAGGTCGAATCAAACAAGTAATCAATCATCAAGCTCCCGTGCCATTGAAGATGCGCGCCAATTTTCTGCATGTGCTCACGTACGACTGGATGGTCTATGGCAATGCGTGCACTGGCACTCCCACCGACTCCATATTTACTCTGTTCATACATGTGTACGGCTAACAACGATCCATGATTGAAAACCGCTTGCGCCACACAAAGTGTTCCTGGCGCAACATCTTGAATGATGGCCTGTACCCTGCCCTCCACACTGTGATCTCGTTCCAGTCGCAAAGCTACGTCCTTCAGTCCAGCGGGATCCTTAACCAACCATGTACCACTGCCTGCTGTACCAAAAGGTGCCTTCACATACACGGGAAAGTTCGCGCAGTTCAATACATCGTCCACAGCCAGTGCGTACTTTGTCTTAGGATGAGGCAGATCTAGTTCTTCCAACAAGCGCATGAATTCTACCTTGCTCTGCACTCGCTCAAACGCTTCAAAACTCGCTATGGGAATGCGTGTGAGCTTCGATAACTGGTCGTATTCGTTGGCGAAGAGGTAGGCATTTTCATGAATAGGCAACAACACATCGTAATGCCGCTCGGTCAACACTGTCATGACGGCATTGAGATAGGTGATGGGATCTTCATTGATTGCCGGGGTTCGATACACCTTGTGGACATTGCGTGAAAATCGGCAAATACACCATTCATCGGGATCGCAGACGTCGATTTCATAGTCACTTGATGCCAGTGCATTGACTGCTTGTCTGGCTGACAGGCTAGACCCTTCAGGCAATAAGATCCGCATACATTTCTCCCCTAAAATGTTCTAGTTATCAACCTCATTGAACAGACAATTGCGGTTATCGCGAGCCCTAATCGCGCACTTCTGCCCGTTAACGCAGTAAGATAGGTTGATAATTGATGCATGTTCATGCAATATTCCCGTGGCGAATGTTTCCAACTCCTCGAATATCTCATCGCCAACTTCCCCCATGAAAGTAGCCTGGGGGAAATCATTATTCTCTTGCTATTGGGTGATGGCTCCGTAACAAGGCTAATCGCACTTCCGATCGTAGTACAAATATGAGCCTCAAGGTTTTCTTACACTCGGATCTGAACTGTCCCGACCCTTGAAAACACATCAATTGATAATGTTGATCGCTCTAGCAGCTAGGACGGCAAGAATCACCAAGGATATAGAAGACTGCGTGATCATCAGTACTTTAGCTCGTCTAGACATCACCAGCGTATCAGTCGGGCTAAACGCTGTACTCGTATTGAAGGCAAGAAAGAGGTAGTCTACGAATGATGGCTTCCATTTAGACCACAAGTCACCCTCAACCGTACTTTGAGGAAACAAAAAATCTTTTGGTTGCACCTTATATATGTGTCTTCGTATAGGCCCACCTTGATCAATCTCCCAATACCAGACTCCAAACATGACTACATTTGAAATCCAAAGCACAGCCGCATCACGAAACAAGGCCAGACCGTTCTCGGAATGACGGAACAACGAATCCACAAGAAATATCACACTACTGAGTAAACCTAGAGTTAGAACGCCTATCATGACCAGTGAAAGAATCCTTGTCCATACGTGCTGACTCAGATAGACGGTCAACAACAAGGGAACAGACAAGAACACTACGATGACAAGTAGGATCCAGCTAGGACCTATAGTTATATTTTTTGACAAGATGCCAAAGAGGCCACCTATGACCAACACGGCAACAAAAAACGACCATCGGTGTATTCGCCCCTGAATAACACCCTGCAACTCCTGTTCCATGGTCTTAACCCAATTCATCTTCATTATCGTTGTTTCTCCCACGAAATCCTTGATGAAATCCAACGAATCCAGTATTAATCATACCGCTCAAGAAACAATTTTGCTATTGCACATTCCGGCCCGTTTGTTCAAGAATGGTTACGACTTAATAAACGAAAAGACTTGCGATTTTGTTAACTGTTTGGGACAAAAATACTCATTGAAAAATGTGTTTAGCAAGCATGGGTGGATAGTCCTCGTTGGATTGAAATTCCTGCTCAAGTGCCTTCATTATTGATAGCACAAGGTCTTCTCTACCTGGTTGCGCGGCAATTTGTATTGCCACAGGAAGTCCCACCGATTCTTTTTCAGCAGACAAGGCAGACATGATTACTCGATCCTTTGAGGGGCTTCGCGCGAACTCTTCTCCAGAGCGAACCACTGTACACGAGAATGCGCCGGCTGGCATACCCCAGTAGTTCATCATTGAGTTATACGCACCTTCATAAGCAAGAGATACTGAGATGTCGTGAGGAAATGCCGGAATTGGAAATGTTGGGGAAATAATAGCGTCAATTCCTCGATGCTTCATATCGTCAATGATTTTTTGCCTGTCGGAAGATTGGCGATCAAGAAGCTGTTGATACTGGTTCTGACTTTTTTCTCCACAATAGGGCAAGATCATTTGAGTAACCGTTCTTTGCCCTAATAGCCGTAAAACCGTGCTGATAATCCTTCGCTTGTTTTTAGACGGCGATTGTGATCTGAGTACATTTTGAACCTGTCGGGTCATGCGTGTACCACCTAGACTTTTTCGAATTCCGCTCCCACCGTCAGCGCACATCAGTCCGTAAAATGTTCTCATTGACTGAATCACGTTAAGTGGTTGGTACATCACAATCTCGGTTCCCAAATGTTCTAGTATATTTGTTGCCTCCTGGATAGCCCGTTTGATGGCAGGGGATGGACTGAGAACACCGTCCGATAACCATATGCCGATCCGCAATCCTGAAACGGATATCAGGGAAGTTTTGCGCTGCGCCATAACATCGAACGCCACTCTTAAGTCTTCTACAGAGCGTGCGATGGGACCTGGTGACGACATTTTTGAAGCTTCCGATCGCACAATGTAGATACCCTGCGGAGGATGTTGCGGGATCAAGCCAGACGTTGGTTTCAAGCCATGTACGCCGCAAAAATGTGATGGGGTACGGATACTCCCCCCAATGTCCGTCCCCATGCCGAGAGGCGAAAACAACGCCGCGACAGCGGCAGCCTCCCCACCCGAACTGCCTCCAGGGGTACGTTTAGTGTCCCATGGGTTCATGGTTCTTCCGTATACTGGATTAACAGTCTCGCAGCCTAGAAGCAATTGCATAACATTGGTTTTACCAAGTAATATCGCTCCGCTTGCCCGCAAACGTTGAATGAATTCATCATCGATGTCCGAGACATTGGCTTCATGGCCCTCAATTCCCCACGTGGAAGGGGTACCAGTTACGTGAAGACTTTCTTTCACCGTAATAGGAACACCGTGAAGAGGGCCAATTACTTCACCCTTTGCTATGAGTGCATCAAGGCGTATGGCTTCCCTCCCTGCATCCTCAAATAACGGTATGACAATTGCGTTAATGCTGTTATTAAGTTTCTGAATTTGTTCGATAAAATCGCGAACTACATCTATACTTTTGAAACGACCTTCTCTGATTCCTTCTGCCAATTGTGTCGCAGTCAGCTCGCAAAGTCTCATCGATACATCTCCTATTGGTCATTTATACAAATATATGGGTACGCGAATTTGATGTTTTGTTTTGACATTGTTGTTATGGTACTTTACGACCCAACAGTTTAAGATATCCCAAAACAATCCAGTGCATGGTTATGCATTGTCGTATCCCCATTGCTCCAATAGCCATTTGTATTGAGCAACATCTTCTTCGCTTAGTCGCCCGAGCTTCCTTTTTGCATAAAGAATTAGTTCATTTCGATTGCCATAGTTGAATTCTTTAAAAATCTCTTGGTTCTGTTTGTGAAAAAGGTGGATATGCTCTGTTAGCTCGTAATATGGAAGTGTACCTTGCTTCCACTCTAGAACAGTCTGTACAACAGTTCGAGGGCTTCCTCTGTGACCTGCTCATGATATTCATCAAAGATTTCTCGCTCTTCTTGTCGCTGTAGTTTTGACTTTGATTTGTTTCCCACACTCAATCTACCCTCCCACATAAGCGACTCTAATGTGCTCATGTGACCAAATCGCATTTTACCTTTTCTTCAAATTCAGTTAATCTAGATTTATTCCGCAAGAGAAATTTTCGATGGATTGGGGATTTTCACAACTCGACGATAACCACCCACCAATGGCATTATAAAGTTCCTGGATGGTTTCGGTAGAGATAAGGTATACACTCCAAAGACCCCGCTTTTCCATTTTTACAATGCCGGCATCGACCAGAATTCCTAAGTGGTGCGATACGGTGGATTGCGAAATATCAAACATGCCCGTTATGTCTGTAACACAACAACCTTGCTCATACGAGCGAAGTTCTCCACAGCAAGAATGTATATTGCCTTGAAGCAGCGCCATGAAGATCTGAAAACGAAATTTATGCCCGAGAGCTTTGAACACCTTTGCCATATCCATGAAAATCACCTAACTTCACAATACTTAACGAGAGCCGATAACACGACTCGGAAGACTCCGTCAGCTATTTTACTGCCTTAATTACTGCAGACACAATGTAGTCGTCAATGTTCGTTCCTGGAATCCAATCTTTGATGAAGTACCGTGATTCGTCTTTAGGTTCAATTTCAATCTTCTCGAAACCAGCTTGCATCAACATAGTTTGAAGTTGCAAAATGCTGGAGGCTCCGGAAATGCACCCTGCTAGAGCGTTCACGTCTTGCTTAATTTGCTCCGGTAATTCCGCTGTTGTTACGATATCCGAAATAGCCAGCCGACCGCCCGGCTTCAAGACACGGAATGCCTCACTCAGAACCTGTGGTTTATCGGGTGATAAATTGATCACGCAGTTCGAAATCAAAACATCGACGGAATTATCGCCAACAGGTAAATGCTCAATTTCCCCTAAACGAAATTCAGTATTGGAAAATTGACCCGTGACAGCGTTTTTTCGTGCGCGACTGATCATTGCGGGTGTCATATCGACTCCAATCACGTACCCACTGTCACCAACTTGCCTTGCAGCAAGGAAGCAGTCAAATCCACCGCCGCTGCCAAGATCCAAAACCGTTTCACCTGGTTTCAGAGCTGCAATCGCTTGTGGATTACCGCAACCAAGTCCTAAATTCGCTCCTTCTGGAACCGTAGCTAATTCATCTGCAGAATATCCCATTTTTGCCGATTCTTCATCATAACCAGTAGACGATCCGCAGCAGCATCCGCTATTAGATTCAAAGCCTCCATCTTGCTCAGCAATTTGTTGGTACCGATTGCGCACGTTTTGACGGATTTCATCGTTTTGAGCCTGATTCATCGTTTTAGCCTCCTCAACTTTTATCAACTTCGTTACATCGGTAAATTTAGATGAAGTGACTATATCTATTTTTTTCGATATAGTCAAGATGACAGTATGAGGATCTATGGGCTCAGGAAGACAAATCGAACCTATGCCCCCCACCGTATCATGGTGTCGTAACAAATATTCCAAATCACGCTTACAGACTACCATTATTCGTGCGTTCTCGTTCTGGTTGCTATGGAACACTTCGATCCGAGAGCGATGCAACAGCGTTAAGCTAGCAATGTATATTTATGTATTTAAGGAACAAATTCCTTCTTGATGGACGTCTATGAATGTTGCCCAGTCTTCATCGAATACGCTTCTTCAATGTGTTCCTTTAGACCATCACAATTTTTATGGATTAGAGTCATCCACAATTTCCTACCCTTTTCCGCCAACTCCTCAGTTGAATATTGACCTGAAACGAAATAACCCCAATCAATCCACCATGAATTTCATTTCTTCTTTCAAACCCTGCCGCTTTAACGGCATCATCCCAAGCGTTCGGTTGATGGTGAGGGTGAATGACCACAATGTCCTGATATACGTAGTTAATGTGTTTAATGAATGATCCAATCCAATACGAACCACCATGACCAGACACAATGAGAAACTTTTTAAAACCTTGTCGCCTCAGGTTTACAATGATCTCCTCTACAAAGGCACTAATAATTTGGGGGCTCACTGTTACAGTACCTTTCAATGCCGTGTGCTCCTCTGAAGTGTTAAAAGGTAGCACTGGTAAAACATAAGCATTTAAAGCTTTGCCATACTCAGTAGCATATAGTTCGGCAATTAAGGTATCCAAATGCATTGGAAGATAAGGACCAAATTGTTCAGTTGCACCAATTGGAATGACTGCAGTATCTATGCCGCTTAAAGAAAGAGACGAGTCATCCAATAAACTGGACACACTACCCTCAAACGTTGTTTTTTGGGGGTATCTGATGTGCATAAAAAGCCGATCTTCTTGATGTGCCTGATGATTATGGTTTCATTCGGTGTGTTTCTAAAACCAGTTTTTTCTGAGACGACTTCGAATGAACCCGTGTTTTCTCATCAACAGCAGCGGGACATGCTGGATTCCGAGTATTTCCGCCCTCCCTATACCCAGCACGTTATATCGTCCTTGGTATCCCCACTACAAGTAATCCGTCAGGGAAAACACATCCCCTCTGATACAGTGTTGCATGTTCCGAACTGGGAACGACCAGTGTATCGAACTTATTGGAGTCCTTCAGTCGCTGGAGGACGTTGGAGCAATCCAAAAACCAGAATTCACTATGCTCTTCATCGTACATACGCTTCTTACATAACTGCAGGCATTTATTACAACTTCATTCATGACGTGGGTATTGCACAAGAGATGCAGCAGGTTCCTGCGTTAGAGAAAAAAGCATTTGATAAAATGATGTTTGTTGTGATGCAAGTCGAAGTCAAAAGAGTCTACTCATACGGAAATCAAATCGTAATCGTAGCCAAACCGCAGAGAACTGGGCTTAACGTCTTTACAATCAATACAGCAGACGTGCCGTCATCACAACCGAAGACAAGAAAGGAACCAAATGTGGTTCAGCTAGTCACCCCAGACGGTCAAGAAATTGACTATTGGGTGGCATGAATCTAATCCTTTCTTGCGTTTAAGCACCTTTAACGACACAAGAACTCACACTCATCGGCAATGAAACAGTCGGTCTCGATATCGGGCCTTCTACGATTGCCATTGTAGGTGATACCAAGGCTGAGTTAGACTTGTTTGCGGAAGCGGTTGTGCGAGGTCACCGCCGCATTCGCAAGCTCCAACGCAAGCAAGACCGGCAACGAAGGGCGAACAATCCCGACTGTTTTGATGAAAAGGGGCGTGCCATTAAAGGCAAACACCCCACCAAGAAAAGCCAGCATCAACGAGACACCGAAGCAGTACTGCGTGAATTGCATCGTCGGGAAGCGGCGCATCGCAAGACATTGCACGGTCAACTGGCGAATGAAGTGATTGCCATTGGTGCAAAAATTAAAACAGAAAAACTGAGCTACAAAGCGTTTCAAAAGATGTTTGGCCGTTCCATCGGTATTCGCGCCCCAAAAACGTTTTTATCGATCCTCACCCGCAAGGCTGAAAGTGCTGGCGGGCAGGTCGAAGAATTCAGCACGTATCACACGGCATTGTCACAAACGTGTATTTGTGAAAGGAAGCACAAGAAAACGTTATCCGAACGTGTTCATGATTGTGAATGCGGTGTGGTCATGCAACGGGACTTGTTCAGTGCGTACCTAGCAAAGCACGTGGAAGAAGATCGGCTCCAAGTGGACAAGGCCTACGAGTCGGAACCGCTCCTGCGGACGGCTTGGCGACGAGTGCAAAACCAACCTGCGAGTGGAAGGCCAGTGCCAACCTCCTTCGGTACATATCGGAGTCAGAGCGGGTCGTCTGAAAAAGAGAGTCTGCCTGAACATAAGGCGTGGGATGGTGTAGCGAAGGTGAAAGCTAACGTGAGAACCCACGAGAGTGCAACGGTATAGGCTTTTAGAACCCCATGGATAAATTTAGAGGTTCAGGCGTATCATCAGAATTATGGCGATTACGCACATCGTTTGCGGGAAACACCGCGCCAGGCTTGTATTTCCCGCTCAGATAGCCGCTGGCCAGCGGCACCCGAGCTAATACCCCCAGATTCTGTTCCAAGCAAACCGGGAAAACCCGCTCCTCCGGCTTGCGATCCAGCCGGTTATACACCACCTGAATCGCTTTAGAACCGATGTGACTGGACGCTTCGGTTTGATGGAGATTGTCGTTACTGCCAATGGACGTGCCAAGATGGCGGATTTTCCCTGACTGCACCTGCTTGTCCAGCATCGTCCACAGGTCGTCCTGATCGAACACCTCATCCGTACCGGAATGAAACTGATAAAGGTCAATGTAGTCCGTCTTCAATGCCCGAAGAGAATCTTCCAGTTGGCGCAGGACATCATTCGGCTTCCACAATTGCTCACGCTCAAGATGACCACTAAACGCGTGACCGAATTTCGTGGCCAATACCCAGTCTGTACGGTTACGGCGTGAGAGGTAATCGCCAATAAATGACTCCGACAAATGGTTGCCGTAGCACTCTGCCGTATCAATCAAATTAATGCCTTCTTCGTGGGCGCGATCAAGAATGACATCCGCCTCGTTCTGGAAAAAATCCCGCCCCCACTCACCACCAAATTGCCAAGCCAATTTATTGTCCTGTCCGTTCGCTATCAAGGTGCGCCATTTGGATCGCCGCATACCGGTCACCTGCCACCGCCTGCGAAGGAACCGCCTGTTCAATGCGCGCCAGATCATCTTCATTGAGGATCAATGCATGCGCAGACAACGCCTCACTGAATTGATCACGTCGTCTGGCACCAATCAGCGGCACAATATCCACCCCTTGCGCCAGCACCCAAGCAATGCTAAGTTCGGCGAGGGTCACCTCTTTTTCCTGTGCAATCACCCTTAGCGCATCGATCAGCTTCAGATTAGTCTCCAGGTTTTCCCCTTGGAAACGGGGCATCCCGCCGCGAATATCACCCTTTAACGCTTTCTCTTTTGACCAGTTGGATCCCAGTAAGCCACGCGAAAGAACGCCGTAAGCCGTAATTCCTACACCAAGTTCCCGGGCGGCAGGCAGAATTTCCGCCTCGATACCGCGGGAAAACAGCGAATATTCGATTTGCACATCAGTGATCGGATGAACCTTGTGCGCCCGGCGCAGCGTTTTTGCGCTCATCTCTGACAGCCCAATGTGGCGCACATAACCGGCCTGAACCATTTGCGCAATGGCACCAACCGTTTCTTCAATGGGCACATTTTGATCAACACGCGCAGGCCGATAGATATCAATGTAATCGGTACCGAGACGAGTTAATGAATAGGCGAGAAAATTTTTCACCGCTTCGGGCCGACAATCCTGCCCAATAAACACACCTGTAGGGGTGCGCATCCCACCAAATTTGACGCTGATCACGACATCCTCGCGGGAGCGTTCCCGCAGCGCCTCCGCGATCAGCAATTCATTATGGCCCATTCCGTAAAAATCCCCGGTGTCAAGCAGATTGATGCCAGCTTCCAACGCTGAATGGATAGTCGCAATGCTTTCCTTTCGGTCTGCCTGGCCATACATTCCCGACATTCCCATGCAACCAAGTCCCATCCTCGAAACCAATGGGCCTGTTTGTCCTAGCGTTTGCTTGTTCATAATACCGCCTCCCAATTATTATTCGATAACCGAAATAGCCATTATTCTACCAAATTAATTGCGTACTTAAGGCCAGCATCAACTAAAAACTGTTTGTAGCTGAATAACGGTTTCATCTTCACCGTCTTGATCTGCTTTGTCCAACACGAATACAAGGGAGTCTTCTTTTGTATAAGTGGTCGGGAACTGATAGTGTTCATCCAGTAATTTGTAAACGTCAATGATTTCATTCAAGGGATCAATGATCCAATATTCACGAACCTTGTTTTTTTGATATAAGTTTAGTTTTACAACCTTGTCATGTTTGCTCGTTGACGGTGACAAGATTTCAATGATAAGATGAGGCACCCCAACGACAAAGCCATCAGTACGCACGTTTGAACACGTAATAAAAATATCCGGTTCAACATAACCTTTTTCCTTTTTTAAATCCTTGCCGTGATCCTCAAAAAACAAACCCGTAGGCGCATGATAGACCCGACAATCCTTTTTTGATTTTCGCAAGAACGACCACAGTTCTCCAACCAAATTGGACGATATATCTTGATGACGATACGATGGTGGCGGTGTCATGAAAACAGTTCCATCGATCAGTTCAAAGCGTTCGTCAGGAAATTCTTCTAGGCAACGACCAAACGTATATCCCGTTGCAGCAGAGGCCTTTTTTTCCGGCATGGTTATACTTCCCCCTTTGTGATAAAGTCCCATTGAACGTGCAAGCTGGTATAGCATGTACTGGTTAAGACTAACCCCCTCCAATTTTGCTCTGGCAGCCAAATCACGTTGCAGTGATTTGGGTAAACGCAAAAGAAATTTGCTGGGTTCAGCATCAGTTAAATCAGTTGACTCAGGAATTTCAATGCCACCCTGTAGGGCACCATCTAACCAGCAACGCTTGGCATCTTGAATCATATTCATTAATTCAGGTAGCGTCTCCGCTTGCGTAATGCATCCGGGTAACTCGTTGATCTTTGCAACATAGCCTCCCGATCGCGGATCAGGAATCACCATGATCACATATGGTAGAGACATATAATAATCCAAATCCTTCTTCATCAAATCCACCCCTTTTGGCTGAGGATGTCAATGACTCGCGCCGAGCAATATCATATACGATATTATATTGTATGGGACCCCGAATTACAATCGCGGGATCCCTCTTGCGTTATTCGGCGTTAGTCCTCAGTCAATAAAGCGGATATAGAGAAACGAGAAATTCCACTTGAATTAGACCACAAATGTGTGACTTCACCACTAGGCCCCCTACTCAAGCACAAACCCTATTGTGTCATATATAATTACTTATCGCGTTATATTTTTCTGTATAACTAGCTGGTTACAGGGATATTTGATTTAAACAGGCAATACGATGTAAGATAATATAACACGAAATACCAAAAGGGAAGGTTGATGACGATGAAGAATAAATTCACACACAAAGAATCTCCTAATCCGCCTTTCCAGACTGAGAAAATTCAGTCCTTGATTTTCGAGTCACAAGTCGCTTTTGATCGGCTGTCGGCCATCACAAAAGAAATTCGCCGCAGCACGAAGGTGCTATCGGGCATAGCCGAAACATCTGTCTCTTTAGAGGAAGATGTCAGGATCAACGGTGAAAGCGCCCTGAAAGAACTCTCGTCTGTGGCTACTTCGACAGGAGAAATCTCGCAAACAGCACAGACCATCGTCGCCTCTTCGTTAAACATGCAGCAACAAAGCAACGCTACGCTCGTCGCCGCACAAGAAGTCATGAGCGCGCTCCAGGGAACAGAAGTACTGATGGAGGAAATGTCACAGGTATCCACTTTAATTCAGGAAAAAACCGTGAATTTCGCAAGCCAAGTGGAACGCATCCGGGGAATTCACGATGTTCTCCAAAATGTAGTGACCCAGACCAACCTCTTGTCACTCAATGCAGCGATTGAAGCGGCGCGCGCTGGCGTAGAAGGCAAAGGATTCGCGGTGGTAGCATCAGAAATTCGCAAACTAGCGGAAGAGAGTCGGGGAGCTGTGAACCACTCCGCCGAAATTCTCAATGATATTGAAGCC
>JAJZCJ010000032.1 GCA_021846145.1 Bacillota bacterium | reverse complement strand
AGAATCGGTGGATTACTGATTCATTGTACTACAGGCGCTGCAAACCCCTTTAATTTCCACATGATAATCCAAAACATCAAAATGATGATGACTCGCGATCTTCCCTACGGGGATTTCTGGCAATTCTACATCTGTCATATGACCACAATGCACACACACCAAATGATGATGTGGTGTCGTGTTGATATCAAAGCGACTTGCATGATCCCCATTGCGAAGTTCCTGCACGATGCCCCCATCGATAAAGGCACGCAGTGTATTGTACACTGTCGCCGCACTAAGCGAAGGGAAATCTTTTTTAAGTGACAAATAAATTTCATCGGCAGTAGAATGAACGCGATGACCATCCATAAAAGATAGCACAGCAATCCGTTGTGGTGTCACTCGTAACCCTGAATCTTTCAGTATAGAAATAATGTCGAATTCCGTTAAGGTTTCCATAATTGAACTCCCTTCGAATTTATACTTATTATTATATAACTTTCGCGATAAATTACTAGCCTAAGTTACGTTTTAAATATAAATTTGCATATTCAGGATCTTTAAAATAGCAAAAAAGGCAGATAGTATCATGTAAACTCTCTCAATGCAACTGAATCTACATTCACCATATCATGCCTTTTAATGGATTACAAATCAGATTGTACACAGCAGTTTATTATCTCGCTTTTTTTACTAAAGTTTCTAAACGCAACTTATCAGCCACCATGGCGATAAATTCTGAATTTGTTGGCTTGGCTTTGCTCATACTCACTGAATACCCAAATACCTGGGTAATCGCTTCACTGTTGCCCCGGTTCCACGCCACCTCAATCGCATGGCGTATCGCCCTTTCCACACGCGATGCGGTGGTATAGAATGTTTTTGCGATTTGCGGGTATAGTACTTTGGTGACAGATCCCAAAATTTCTACATCCGCATAAACCATTAAAATCGCTTCACGGAGATACTGATATCCTTTAATATGTGCAGGAACACCAATTTCATGTATGATCGTCGTTACAATTTGATCAATCGTACGTCCGTGCATGTTGATCGTATGCAATCGCGGAGTAGCTGAGGAAGATTCCGTGACACTTTGATTCATATTGACTGTTTGTCGCCCAAATTCAAATAACGGTACACTGATGGCCACATCACGAATTCGATCAATCAGAAGATCCATATCAAAGGGCTTTAAGATATAATAAAGTGCACCCAGATCTAATGCTTTTTTCGTGATGTTTTCTTGACCAAAAGCAGTAAGCATAATCACACGCGGAGGTTTTTCCATACGCCAAGTGCGTATACGCTCCAGAACGCCAATCCCATCAATCACTGGCATAATGATATCTAACACAAGTACATCTGGATTTGTCTTATCAACCAGGTTCAGCACTTCCTGCCCGTTATTTGCAATACCTACAATTTCAAGATCAGGTTGTTCCTGCAAATACTCAGACAGCAAATCTGCAAACTCACGGTTGTCATCAGCAATTAGTACTTTAATCATTAGTTGGTAGCCCTCCTCATCTATATCCTCTATCTATTTCGACAATTGGCGAACTATTCCTTTGAAATTTTTTCTAATATTTTGCGACTTGTTCAGACATGTAAATTTATGTAGTTGTCGAAAAATAAAAAAAACGGGGGCTATCCCCCGATATCCTTCGATTAAGCTGCAGGTTTTAGTGATTGGGTTTTCTCTTGCATCCAAGCTGCAAATATGCCATATCCTCGTGTCGGATCTGATAAAAAAACGTGAGTAATGGCACCGATAAGTTTGTGATCAGCGATTACTGGGCTTCCACTCATCCCTTGAACAATGCCTCCCGTTGCTTTAAGCAAACGTGGATCTGTCACCTGGATGATAAAGCTTTTAATGCCAGCCGTATGCTGTGTGTTTACTTTAATAATCATAGCATCAAAAGCCTCGACTTTTTGGTCATGAATGACCGTGAGAATTTTTGCTGCACACGGTTTGATCTTATCTGGCAACGCAATCTGCATTGGTGTGTTAATTAAAGAAGGGCTAGGTGTGCTGGATAATGTACCAAATACACCAAATGCATTATTTTGAAAAACCTTGCCCAAAATCTTCTTTTCATCAACAAAAGTACCTCTTTTTTCACCGGGTTGTCCACTTTCTCCACGATCAATAGAGGTGACCGCAGCGCGCACAATTTCTCCATGACCTTCTATTGCTTGTCCAGTATCCGCATCAGTAACCACATGGCCTAGCGCTGCAAAAGTATGGGACGAAGGATCGAAAAAGGTCAACGTGCCCACCCCTGCTGCAGAATCGCGAATGTATAAGCCAATTCTATATACGCCAGAATCCTCATCCCACTGAGGCTTTATCCTAGTGAACAACACTTGCCCTTTGCGCTTAAATTCTAGAGTTAACAATTTGCCGTGTGTTCCGGAATCTTCAATTTGTTGTGCCACTACTTCGACACGAGCTACACTTTTCCCACTCACTTTTGTAATTAAATCACCAATATGAATATTGGCTCGCTCCCCTGGACTATATAATTCCCTCCCTGAGTGAATAAAATGATAACCAACGACAAGCACACCAACAGAACGAAGTTTGATACCGATCGATTGGCCCCCCGGGATCACTTGGCCGAAATTTGAATGCAACTGGGTGAAGTTCGACTCATCTATTTGTAAGTTTGTTGCGTATGCGGGATAATCACTGAACCCAATACCGCAAATTAATCCTATTATTGTAATCCATTTTGCGAAATGCCACATGTTCACCCCTCCTCAGTTGTTCTCATGTGCTTCTAGCCTACCCGGGAGAGTCATGTTGCATAATGCAAAAATGATGTCTAACTTGGCAAGTTACTGCGAAAAACCCTGTTTTCTCATTAACAATTCACGGGCATGAGAACGTGTAGTCGCTGTCACCAATTGCCCACCAAGCATTTTTGCCAACTCTTCAATACGTTCCTCACCAATTAAAGGCCTTACTAAAGTAAATGTACGCTCATGTGAGACATTTTTTTCAATAATCATGTGTTCATCAGCCATACATGCCATTTGCGCTTGATGAGTCACGCACAGCACTTGATGATATTTCGAAATCTCTACAATGGTTTCTGCCACCCTTTGCGCAGCAGCACCTGAAATACCTGTATCAATTTCATCAAAAATCATGGTGTCAGTTGGTGCTGCACCCGCAAGCACTTTCGCCAAAGCCAACATAAACCGCGAAAGTTCACCACCTGATGCAATTTTTGCCAATGGCTTCAATTCTTCCCCTTGATTAGCACTAAAGAAAATTTCCGCTTCGTCTGCGCCCTTGTCATAATAAGGAACAGAATAAAATTTGATGGCCAGTCTTACATTGGGCATCGACAATTTAGCCAATTCTGCTTGCACTTGCTCCTCAAATTCACGTGCTGCCACTTTGCGCACCGTAGTCAACTGTGTTGCTAGTTCAGCTAATTTGACCTCTAATTGTTGCTTTTCGTCTAACCAGTCTGCCATTCTTTCATCAATATTCTCTAATTCGCGAATCTCATCAAGCGCTCTCTGACCATAAGCCAGTACTTCTTGTTCATTTTGCCCATATTTTCGAAATAACCTTTCCAAAATCGCCAAACGATCTTCAATTTTCCCCAACTCTTCAGGTTCAAAACTTAGTTTATCTCGATAAGTGCGTGAAAATTCAGCAGCTTCTGCTAAATTAACTTGGGCAGTCTCAAGGTACTCCTTTAATTCTGTAAGGTTCTTGTCTAATGCTACGACTGCTTCTATTTCCCGCGACAAACGATATAACGAACCATTGATGGCAGGGCTTGTGCCTGAACCTTCATACAATGAAGCATAAACGCTCTCTGTTGCATGCTGTAATCGATCTGCGTGTTGCAGCATGCCCCTGCGCTCGCGTAATGCCACCTCTTCACCGATTTTTAATTTTGCAGCATCAATTTCCATTACCTGCATACGTAAAAAATCCAGTCTCTGTGCTTGTTCTCGGCTATTTCGATCAGCCTCTTGCAAGCGCCTCGAAAGTTCTTGAAGTGCCTTAAATATTTCCTGGAAATTAATAAGAATAGGCAAAATAGTTGGTAAGTGAAAATCATCGAGTAATCGCAATTGTTCATCTTTTTTTAAAAGTATCAAGTTATCGTGCTGTCCATGCTGTTGAACAAGTATTTTACCTAAATTACGTAAGGCGGCAACGGTGATCATGCGCCCATTAATGCGCGCTAAAGACTTGCCAGCACGATTAATCTCACGACTAACAATTAACTCTGTGCCATTAAATACAATACCAAGTTCATTTAATGCCGTTTCCACCATACCAGCAATCTTATCTGTTACATCAAAATTACCCTCTACAAGTGCCCTATCCTCACCTGTTCGAATCAACTCAGCGCTGCCACGCGAACCAAGCAACAATCCCACCGCATCGAGAAGAATCGATTTACCTGCACCTGTCTCTCCTGTCAAACAAGTAAAACCATGACTAAAGTCCAATTCAATGAACTCAATCAACGCCAGATTTTGCACGACCAGTGTTCGTAACACATCTAGCCCTCCCTATAACAGGCTTTTCACTCGCTCCACCACATCTTCTGCTGCATCTCTCGAGCGCACAATCAGTAAAATCGTATCATCCCCGGCCACCGTTCCCAGAATTTCAGCCCAATCAAGTGCATCAAAAAGCACAGCCACCGCATGCGCATTACCTGGAAGCGTCCGCATGACCACAAGGTTTTCTGCAGAATCAATGGTAACAAATACATCATTTAAGAGACGGTGTAATTTCACTTCGGGTTGGTAAGATGATGGTTCTGTCGGCAATGAATACTTGTACGCGCCATTAGCCATTGGCGTTTTAATTAAATGCATTTGCTTAATATCCCTAGAAATTGTCGCCTGAGTCACATTGAATCCCGCCGCTCGTAACGCTTCAGCCAACTCTTCTTGGGTTTCGATGACTTGTTCAGAAATAATTTCCCTGATTTTAAGTAGTCTTTGACCTTTCAAGCATGAACACCTTCCTAATCCCCACGCAATTTATTTCTTAATATAGAAAAAAACGGACGTTCCTGCCAACGAATGAGCACTGTATCACATTTCGATTTCCGAACATACACAAAATCGCCGTTTTGCAGCGGAAAACCAACCTGTCCATCTACAGTAAGCCCCATATCCTGATGACGTGCAAGCACCTTGATACGAATTTCTTGCTCACCTGAAATAATACACGGTCTCGCCACCAGCTTGTGTGCACAAATGGGAGTGATCAACAGCACTTGCATATGAGGCTGCATAATCGGCCCCCCACAAGACAGCGAATACGCCGTCGATCCTGTTGGAGTAGAGACGATAACCCCGTCCCCTAAAAAATCATCATACAAATCTCCATTGACATCAATCTGTACCTGAATCATACGTGCAAACGAACCCTTGCCAACTCCCGCGTCATTGAGCCCGATGCTGTGGTGAATTTGTTCATCTTGCCGCCAGACCTCTGTCTCCAGCATCATTCTGCGCTCTAAGTAAAAATCGCCATGTAGCGCTCGGGATACCGTTGCTTCTAAATTCTCAGGCTCTGCCTCAGATAAAAAACCCAAGTGCCCGATGTTAATCCCAAGCATTGGTAAGTCATAACAAGCAAACTGCCTTGCTGCGCCAAGCAGTGTGCCATCCCCCCCTAATACAAAGAGCAGATCAACGCGTTCTGGAAATTGTTCTAGTGGCAAACCAAACTCCGGCATATTTAAATCATGAGCTGTTTGATCATCGATATACACTTGACCACCACATCGCTTGATCGTATCCACCAATCGATAGGTAACAGCATCTGCGTTTTTCTTTGTGCGGTTCACGAGTATCCCGATTGTGTCTGGCATTCTCGACCTACCTTTCATCCATCACTCACCGTGTCGCAAGTGCAATTAACCAGCCTAGTACAATGCCGATAAATAACCAAATTAGCCTAGATAGCCAACGCTTACGAAAATATTGTGCTGGATAGTCCATAGCAAAATCAATCCATTCAATAGAACCTAATTCAGCGTCCACATAAGCGATCGGAGAATGATATTGCTCATATAATGGGAAAAAATTTTTCCGCAACCAGACCCCATTGATTCTTTCCGGGTCTCTTGTCGAACGTACCTTTACAGGATAACGTGTTCCCTCATTCTCAATTATGTAATCTGCGATCAAAAAGGTGGTGTATTTCTTACTACCTAAATACGAATTAAGTTCATGCCCCACTCGTTCATCCACAATTCGATACCCTTGTCCTTGCAAAAAATCACAAGCTTTAATCATGATTTCACGCTTAGATTCTGGAGCAAATTCAGCCCAACTACTCGCCAAGTATTTAGATCTAAAAAAAAGCAACGCCACTGTTAAAAATGTGAGAATGGCGAGTACTTCCATGGCAGGCACCTCCAAATTACCTGTTCGCTTGAGGTACCCCATATTCCTGCTTATCACTAGTGACTATCATTCAATAATTGTGCAATACTTACCTGCGCGTCTAGTTCCCTGTCGTCCACTTCTTTTTCACAAACATTCACCCCATTAAATGACCACAACAAATATTCTATGTTGCCATCTCCGCCGCGAATTGGGGAAGGAACCACACCACATACTTGAAATTGTTCTGTTTTTAATATTCTCACCAAACGATGCAACACTTCGCGATGCACCTCAGGATCACGCACGATGCCGCCCTTGCCTACTTTTCCAAAGCCAGCCTCAAATTGAGGTTTGATCAAACCAATAAACGGTGACCCTGGCAATAGCACTTCCTTTAACTTAGGGAGCAGTTTTGCGATCGAGATAAAAGAAACATCCATCACTGCCACATTCGGAGGAGGCACGAATAATGACGCCTCTACATGGCGAAAATTGACCCGTTCCATCACTCGCACGCGAGGATCCTGACGAAGTTTCCATGCTAGTTGTCCATATCCCACATCGACACTATAGACAAGTTGTGCTCCTGCTTGCAGTGAACAATCTGTAAATCCACCTGTCGAAGCACCGACATCTAACACCACTTTGTCCTTTAACGATATAGGAAATACCTGTAATGCTTTTTCGAGCTTCAAGGCTCCTCGACCGACATACGGGGATTTATCACCTTTGCAAACAATTGATGCATCAATCGGCACTTTCGTCCCAGGTTTATCAATGCACTCCGTGCCTGAGAAAATTTTTCCAGCCATAATGAAACGCTTGGCCTCTTCTCTCGATGCAGCAAGACCAAGCTTAACCACCATGATATCAATTCGTTCTTTATCCACTAAGCGTTCACAGACTTCCTACGGACTTTGTGTTTAGGCAACTTTGCTAAAAGATCAAGGGCAACATCAGAAAGTCCTTTTGCAGTCAGCCCCACATAATGCAATAATTCTGGTCTACTGCCATGAGTAATAAACTGATCTGGAAGTCCCATCGGATGAACCGGATGAACCAAATCATTATTCGCATAATATTCAAGCACCGCTGCACCAAATCCCCCTTTGACAGTCGCTTCTTCCACCGTCACCACAGGAATTCCGTCCTGTGCCAATTGCAAAAGTAGTTGCTCGTCAATGGGTTTTAAAAACCGCACATTCACCACACGTGCGAAAATGGACTGTTCAGCAAGCATCAAAGCGGCATTTTCTGCCACGGCCACCATCGGCCCGACTGCCAAAAATGCAATATCCCTACCTTCTCTCACCGTCTCAGATCGTCCAATCGGAAGCACCTCTAAAGGCACATCAAGCGGTGCACCAACGCCATCTTCACGCGGATACCTTACTGCTGCAGGACCAGTGAGGGTCAACGCAGTGTGTAGCATATGACGTAGTTCGCCCTCATCTTTAGGCATCATTAGCGTAATATTCGGCACGGTTCGCAAAAATGCAATATCAAACACACCTTGATGCGTCTCCCCATCCGGACCTACTAATCCTGCGCGATCAATGGCAAATGTCACCGGCAAGTTTTGGATGCAAATATCATGAATAACCTGATCGTAAGCTCGTTGTAAAAACGTGCTGTACACAGCAAATACAGGTCGCATTCCTGCTGTCGCAAGCCCAGCGCATAGGGTAGCAGCATGTTGTTCAGCGATTCCCACATCAAAACAGCGATCTGGAAATACTTCCGCAAATTTATTCAACCCTGTTCCACTGGGCATAGCCGCTGTCACTGCCACAATGCGGTCATCGGTTCTTGCAAGTTCAATCAGTGTATTAGCAAAAACGCTAGTATAAGAAGGTGCCTTTTTACTCGCTTTGGTAATCATGCCACCTATACTATGCAGTTTATCAGGCGCATCTTCCGCCGTTTTATATCCTTTACCCTTTTGCGTCACCACATGCAATAGCACTGGTTCATCCAATTCTTTGACATGATTCAAAATCGTCAATAAAGCACCCAAATCATGACCAGGTATCGGTCCAAAATAAGAAAAGCCCATTTCCTCAAATAACGCCCCTGGAACCACCATATATTTTAGGCTGTCCTTAAAGCGTTCAAGCGTACCCGCTACGCGTTTGCCGATGCTGGGAATTTTAAGCAGTATGGATTCCACGTCGTTTTTCAAACGGCTATAATGCGGATCAGTTCTCAACCTAGTAAGATATTGCGAAACGGCTCCCACGTTAGGATCAATCGACATTTCATTGTCATTGAGGATGACAAGCAGTCGCTTTTTTAAATGACCAGCATGATTCAATGCTTCAAAAGCCATGCCGCCAGTCATCGCCCCATCGCCAATGACCGCCACAATATGATAATCATCGTGCGAAAGATCACGTGCGATGGCCATTCCCAAAGCGGCAGACAAAGAAGTACTGGCATGCCCCACCCCAAACATGTCATGCTCACTTTCAGATCGTTTCGGAAAGCCTGCTAACCCCTGATACTGGCGCAAAGTAGGGAACATGTCTTTGCGACCAGTTAAAATTTTATGGACATACGCTTGATGCCCCACATCCCAAATAATTTTGTCAAGTGGCGAATCAAATAAATAATGTAGTGCCAATGTCAATTCCACGACACCCAAATTAGCACCAAAGTGTCCTCCGGTGCTCGTGATGCTTTGGATCAAAAATTCTCTAATTTCATTAGCCAGAATGATTAATTCATCAAGTGTAAATTTTTTTAAATCCGAAGGATTATTCACCTGCTCAAGCAGCACGGCGTTTGCCACCTTTCTCGTTGACAACGCATAGAGCGACAGTTAATACTATCCACGTTAGTTACATGTTTGCAATATAGTGTTTTAAAATTATAACACAGGCAAGGTTCAGGCTCAATAAAGTCCTAAACCTAACCTCATGTCAATATTGTTTATTGTTGACGGTATTGTGGCTCTTCGGTTTGAATATAGTTGAACCTCGCCTGTAACGACGAAACCACATTAGTTACAGTTTGTGACATTTGGCCGAACATTTGTTTCGCCTGTTGATCTTGTGTGTCCAAGGCAAACTGTTTTAGATTCGCGGCCACGCCTTCAGCAGATGCAATCGTTTGTTGCATTTTAACTCCGATTGTCACGTCAGCAACACCTCCTGAAGCTATTGTCGCCAGAGATTTGATTTGTTACGCTGGCAATATCTTGGCTCGATGTGTTTTAATGATTCCGATCGCGAAGATAATAGGCCAGATCAATTAAAAGGGTTTTGGACTGATTAAGATTTTTCGCGTCATTCACCGCACGAACTGCTGCCGCTGTTAACTGATTGACCATGTGCCGGGAAACTTCCACCCCATACAACGCAGGATAAGTTGCCTTTTCTTGTTTAGCATCCATGCCCGCCACTTTACCAATGGTGTCGGTATCTCCCACCACATCTAGCACATCATCCATAATTTGAAATGCCAGACCTATGGATTCCCCGTAACTAGTGAGTCTGTTCATTGTTTCTTCATCTACTTGTGCTGCATAAGCAGGCATTCGGATAGCAGCTTTGATAAGAGCACCCGTTTTGTGCTGGTGGATAAATTTCACTCTCTCTTCTTCTACAGTATTACCTTCTTCAAACATATCTGCTACCTGACCACCCACCATGCCTAAGGGGCCTGCCGCTATTGTTAATTCTCGTATCATGGCGATGACGATTCGATCAGGCAAGGGGCTTTCTGCCAACACTTGTA
This sequence comes from Bacillota bacterium, assembly GCA_021846145.1. The sequence goes on along the minus strand of JAJZCJ010000032.1, from coordinate 7,447 downwards.
ATGCCAAGGTCAACAATGCATCACCTGCCAAAATAGCGGTGGCCTCACCAAATACTTTATGATTTGTCGGTTGTCCTCGCCTCAGATCGTCATCATCCATCGCAGGTAAATCATCATGGATTAATGAGTACGTGTGGATCATTTCGATCGCGCACGCCGCCGGAAGTAATTGCTGCCGTTCGAGTCCGAGCGCCTCCCCAACCATCAATACAAGTGCAGGTCGTAACCGCTTCCCCCCTGAAAATAAACTGTAACGCATCGATTCAAAGAGTGGGCTGATAAAAGCAACCTGTTCGAGTGGCATCCATGTGCCCATGGCAGCTTCGACCTGCTCTATCACTTCTTTAAGAAAATCATCCAGCATATTACACTTCCTCTATGTCAAAAGGTTCAAACTCCAGCCCCTTGTCACTGGCCAGCACCTTTTCCACTTTCTGCTCTGCGGCAGTAAGTTTTTCCCGGCAAATTTTCGCCAATTGCATGCCCAATCTGTAATTTTCGATAGCATCGTCAAGTGATAATTCGCCACCTTCTAATGCTTGAACGACCTCTTCCAAACGCTCGATCGCTTGCTCAAAAGGCCACTCTCCAATATTCGACGTCTCATTCTCGCTCATTGTTATCATGCACCCCCCACACCTGACAATCAAGCCAACCACCAGAAACCTCCACGTGCAGCGGATCACCAGGTTGCACCTGGTCAATCGTCGTGATGACCGACCGTTTGTCTGCTTGAAATACTACTGCATATCCTCGTTTCATGACCGCAAGCGGGTTCAAAAGTGTTAATTTATCTACGATGCGATCAAGTTTCTGATCCCTTGTCGCAATCAAATTTCCGATCGATTTCTCAAGTTGCAACTGATATGCAGATACTTTCGCAGCTTCTAGTGTCACCCGCTTGTCTATCGGTATGTGCGCCAGACGCAATTCGAATTGATGTAATTTGCGCAGATCATTTTGCACCATTTTAAGTAAAAGGTCTTTTAACTGTTTTTCTAATACATCGACTTGTTCTACAAAGTGAGCGATGCGATACAATGGATCTTTAAAATAACGGTGATCCAAAACTCGCCTTAATCGTTCGCCACGGGTTTGCAATTGCGTTTGCAGCGCCACCTGCATGCGTTTGTTCAAGTGACCCAAGTGAGATGCGACCTCTTTTAAATTAGGTGCCACTAACTCCGCCGCCGCCGTTGGCGTCGCTGCACGCACGTCTGCGACAAAATCCGCAATCGAAGTGTCCGTCTCATGACCGACAGCAGAAACCACGGGAACAGTAGACGCTACAATGGCGCGAGCAACAATCTCCGTGTTAAACGCAAACAACTCTTCATAGGAACCCCCGCCACGACCGACGATCAACACATCTGCTAAATCTTTCTGACCAACAAGCGCGATGCCGGCTGCGATCTGTCTAGGTGCTTCTTCACCTTGCACCGCAACAGGAATGATTAGTAGGTGGCCAATTGGATAGCGACGACGCAACGTAGTAATCATATCTCTCACCGCAGCGCCTGTGGCAGAAGTCACTAACGCAATCCGTTGTGGAAATACAGGGAGGGGTCGTTTTCTTTCTACGCGAAAGAGCCCCTCTTGCTCTAGTTTTACTTTCAATTGTTCAAAAGCCAAATAAAGTGCACCGATGCCATCTGGTTGTACCGTTTCCGCGTACAATTGATAATCGCCTGCACGCTCAAAAACATCCAACGAACCTTGCACAATCACTTTCATGCCGTCTTTGATTTGAAAACGCAAAAAACGCGATTTGCCCGCAAACATCACGACACGCAAACGCGCCTTATCATCTTTTAAGGTAAAGTATACATGTCCACTCGCCGGTTGGCTATAATTAGAGATCTCTCCCTGAACCGTTACATCTTGAAAATCGGCATGTCCTTGCATGACAAACTTAATTTGTGCAGTAAGTGCAGATACCGTTAAAATTTCGGAGGACATGCCATTCACACCTTTTTTGCTAAGGATTGACGGCCAGTATCAGGCGCGATTTAGCAGCTTGAATTGTATTGTGTAAAAGCATGGCTATCGTCATCGGACCTACACCCTTTGGAACAGGAGTAATTGCGCTGGCAATCGGTGCAACAGAGTCAAAATCTACGTCCCCATAAAGTTTACCTTCGACTCGATTCATGCCCACATCAATCACCACAGCGCCTGGTCGCACCATCTCGCTAGTGACAAATTTCGGCCTGCCTATCGCTACCACCAAAATATCAGCCTGACGAGCGAGCTCACTGATCGCTTTTGTATGCGAATGACAAATAGTTACGGTGGCATTAGCCTGCAACAAAAGTTGGGACATAGGCCTACCCACAATATTTGATCGCCCAATGATCACAGCATGCTTACCTGCAATCTCGATATTTTCATAGGCGAGCATCTTCATCACGCCAAGTGGGGTACAAGGAATGAAGCCAGGCAACCCCAACGTCAACGCACCAACATTTTGTGCATGAAATCCATCCACATCTTTTTCCGGAGAAATTGTAGCGATCACCATTTGTTCATTAATATGGTCAGACAGCGGTAACTGCACAAGAATGCCATGAATGGCATGATCGCCATTGAGAAGCTCAATATGGCTCAATAGTTCTTGTTCAGTAATAGTAGCAGGGAAACGGTCAATTCGCGATCGCATCCCTGCTGCTGCTGCTGCTTTTTCCTTACCATGAACATACACAAGTGAGGCGGAGTTGTCCCCCACCAGCACGACGACTAGCATTGGTTGTATCCCTTTTGCCATCAAATATTGCACTTCTTGAGCAGTTTCAGCACGACTTTCAGATGCCCATTTTATTCCATCTATCAGATGGGTCATTATGCTCACCCCTGCTCTACGCTTTGCGACTGCTACTATGACCAGGATGCAACTTTGAATTAGGATCCAAATATATTTTTGCATTGTTCACTGCGGTTGGAGCCTCACCAAACCCAGTGGCAATTAACTTGATTTTGCCTGGATACACAGCAATATCACCAGCAGCAAAAATTCCTGGTATATTTGTCCTCATTTTGGAATCTACAACAATGCCGTTATCTTCAATTTCTAATCCCCAATCCGTAATTGGGCCTAGTGAAGCAGTAAATCCGAGGCTACTGATGATTGAATCCACCTCTACTGTTTCAAGTTCTTTGGAACGATTATCAACTAACGTGACACTTTTCACAAAATCGTCACCAAAAACTTCCTTCACCTCACAAAAGGTCCTAACTTCCACTCCAGAGACAACGAGTGTTTTCACATTTTCCTCATGAGCCCTAAACTGGTCACGACGATGCACTAGCATCACTCGTTCTGCCACGCCATCAAGCATAAGCGCAAAGTCAACGGCACTATCGCCTCCACCAACGACGATCACTTTTTTACCTTTAAACCGTTTGAGATCATCAATATAGTAATAGATCCCTTTACCCTCATATTGTTCAGCATTGATGGCTGGTAGTGTCTTAGGTGTAAACGCACCAATCCCCGCCGTAAGAATGACAGATTTAGATAAGTGGATTTTTTTGTCTGTTATCAATTCAAACACATCATCATCACGTTTGTTTAAACGCAATACTTTCTCATTCAGACATACAAATGGGTGAAATTGGCTGGTTTGCTCAATCAGCTTATCTACCAAATCCATGGCCCTCACTTTTGGAAATCCAGCCACATCATAAATAAACTTTTCCGGATAAAGTTCTGCCAACTGACCGCCTAATTGGGGTAAGCTGTCAATGATTTTCGCGCTTGCATCGCGCATTCCTGCATAAAATGCAGTAAATAGTCCAGTGGGACCTCCACCGACTACGGTAATGTCATATACTTTTTCATCAACTGATAACATTTTTCTTCCTCCTAGCATAAAACAATTCACTTAACAGGCATTCGACAAATTGCCGTACATAGTATACTACAACGTTGCAGCGAAGAACCGTTCAAATATATATAATTTCATGACTCTTCACAACTTCGTGCAATTAAAGCCACGCCATACGCATTGTCTGACGCATAATAGGGATCACTAAAGTAAAGCTTTTGTAAATGTGCCCCACCCTCACCCAACCGTTTGCAAAGTCGCTCTCGTATCAACTGATTAGATGCCACCCCCCCAACAAATAAAATACGTTCAATACCAGTTTGATCCATCGCGTAACGAATTGATTTTTCAAGACTAGAAGCTACGACACGCAACACAGATGCAGCCAGTTGTTCTCTTGGTACCCCTTGCTCCAGCAGTCGCGTAGCCGCCGATAAAGGCCCTGAAAAACTCGGATTGCCCATTTTTACTGCAGAAGGAATTGGTGGAAAATCCCCCATAGCTAATTGTGCAAGCTTTTCCAGCTCTTTACCTGCAGGAAATGCAAGCCCCATCGCCACTCCAATCCTGTCGATAAACTGGCCTACATGCAAGTCTAAGCTAGTAAATAACTCCCTGATTGCATAACCGCCAGCAATTTTCTTCACCCAAAGTAAATCCGTAGTCCCACCCGACAAATGATAAACAAGAAAGGGTTGCTGATCAACTACAGAAAAATTAACACTGGCTTGTGCGGCAGCAATATGCCCTTCCTGGTGTGTTGTCTCCCACAAGCTGGCATTTGCCCCAGTGGCGAGGCCCTTTGCAGCCAACAATCCTGGTAAAAACACAGGCATATACGAACCGGGACGAGGACGAGGTTTGCTAGATACTCCTACCGCCTTGATGCTTTTGCCAATCAACGCATCTTGAAGTGCATCCAACCGATCCGGAAGATACGTTAAATGCTGAAATAATGCCTCAGATTGCTGCAATCCATGCTTCCCAATAGGCACCTGAAGCAAACGACGATCCTCATAGAAAACTGCGCCGAATTCATCAACGGCGCAGATAGAAGTGGTGTAATTGCTAGTATCAACGCCGACATAGATGGATTGCATCATCATCACACACTTAACGGTGGATTGTTTTTTTTCAATTCTGGCAACATTTTTAGCACACTAGACAAAATGCCATTAATAAATTTTCGCGACTCACCAGAAGAATAACTTTTCGCTAATTCCACCGCTTCATTAATGACCACAGCCGACGGAATATCATCTTCATAAAGCATTTCATACAGGCTCAACCGCAAAATATTACGATCTACGCCAGGCATGCGATCTAATTCCCAATCTGTGCTTAATTGATCAATAATCACATCCAATGGCTGACGGTACAAAAGCACATATCGAAGCAATTGATGAAAGTACTCTTCATCATATTCTGAAGCCTTTTTAGATTCATCGTGAATCAAATGTGTGTAAGCTGAGGCTTCTTCCAACGAGACATCGTTAATATCCATTTGAAAAAGCGTCTCAAGCGCACGCTCACGCGCTGCGTGCCGACTCATTTGGATATCATCCTCTCTGTTTACTACTCAAAGTGGTCGCTATTCCACCAACGATCTAACATATCTTGCCAATTAGAGCGATTATCAAAAAATCGACCCAGCAAGTAACCGATCACAACCAGTATCGCCAGCAATAACGTAGGAAAAAAACCCACGACCTCGATAAAGATCCATAGGATTAATCCCATCATAGCACCAAAATAGCGCTTAGGCATCTGGCTGATATGCTGCAAAACGGCTAACCACTTTGCCAATGTCCATCTCTCCCAAGCGACACTATTTTTGAACTAGGATAGGAGCCAAGTCAAATACATTCACATGCACCGCATTGATGGTGAGTGAAGTCATTTCTTGAACTGCATTACTTACCGCACGTTGAATTGCCTCGCCCATTGCATTTAAATCCACTGGCTCTGCATGGACAGTAGTAATAATAATCAATCCCTGTTCACTTTCCTCGATCTTTATCTGAACCCGCTGCACACCCTTAATCTGTTGGGCTGCCCGTGTTGCAATTTCCTTGACTGTTTGGTGACCAATACGAATATGACCACCTTCCAATTCACGGACAAAGGCATGGTGCTTCCTAGGTTGCAAACGAAAGGCAAGATAACGAATGGAAATAATAAACAATACGACAAGTCCTGCCCACAACCATGCCCCCTGATAAGCCACCAGATAGGCATTTAAACGTACCACAGGCGCAAAATGTAACAACCATAGTACAAGCCACAAGCTGCCAATCGCAGCAAGCAATCCATGCACGCGCACCAACCAACGATCCAACGGATACACGGAAAAAACTCCTCCTCCGCTTCGCTAACTAAGCATTAATGCGCTATTCTTTGTCCTCATCTTGCGCGCGCTCTTCAGGGCGAAATGCAACCCCAAGAACATGAACATTAACTGCTGTGACATCAAGCCCTGTCATGCCTTCAATAGCCTCTTTAACCGACCCTTGAATGGCACGCGCCACATCAGGAATACGGTAGCCGTATTCGCAAATGAAAGAAAGTTCCACATTGCATTTTCTTTCATCAGGAGCAACTTCCACCTTGACGCCCTTGCTAAGATTTTTACGTCCTAAGCGCTCAGCAATACCACCGACGAGGCCTCCACTCATATCTGCTACACCAGGTACTTCTGTTGCAGCCAAACCTGCAATGACAGCGATGACTTCGTTGGCAATCTGGGTCGTACCAACACTAGTTTCGTCCAAATCCGTGCGCAGCACTCCATCATTTGCCATGCATACGTCCCCCTAACATCATTCGTGCATTAACCTGTAGTTTGTTTGATTATACCTTTTCTAGAACTGAAGTTAAACTTGATATTCCTCAAGGAACCTGGTCGTGACATTCCCTGACACAAATTCCGGATGCATTAACAACCGTTCATGAAATGCGATTGTGGTTTTAATACCATCCACCTTAAATTCACTTAACGCCCTTCGCATGCGCGCGATTGCTTCTTCACGCGTCGGTGCCCACACAATCAACTTGGCAATCATCGAATCATAAAAAGGGTTCACAGTATAGCCAGTATACACCGCACTGTCCACACGCACACCAAAGCCGCCAGGAGTCAGATAATCTTTGATTTTACCGGGACTAGGCATGAAGTTCTTGTCCGGATCTTCTGCGTTAATACGACACTCTATCGCATGACCATGTTGCACAATGTCGGCTTGACTGTACGAAAGCGGTTCACCACTGGCAATCAGAATCTGTTCACGCACTAAATCCACATTCGTTACAAACTCCGTCACCGGGTGCTCCACCTGAATGCGCGTGTTCATTTCCATAAAATAAAATGATCCATCTTTATCGTACAAAAACTCAATCGTTCCGGCACCTTCATAGTTAACAGCTTGTGCAGCAGCCACTGCAGCAGCACCCATTTGCTCACGAATCTCGGGCGCAATAGCAGGTGAGGGAGACTCTTCAAGAAGTTTTTGTAATCGTCGTTGAATCGAGCAATCCCGTTCACCTAAGTGAATTGCATTGCCGTGGCTGTCACAAAGCACTTGAATTTCCACATGACGTGGATGCTCTATGTATTTTTATCGGAA
>JAJZCJ010000031.1 GCA_021846145.1 Bacillota bacterium | reverse complement strand
AAATCACACTCCCCTTTCCAAAGCGATTATAGCATGCCTAGAAAAGTTGCAATGTGCGTTGCATCACTTGATAATGCCGGGTAATATACTTTGGTTTCTTGCTCTGTTCAATCATGTGATCCACAAATCGCAGAAAATTTAAGATGGTTGACATCCGGCCCCTTTGCACGTACTCTATAAAAAAAGTATTTTGAATATTCCAAAGGCAATGATCGGGAATAAGTGGAAAGGCACTGTGTTCAGAGAGTGGGTGTTGCTGAGAATCCCACCGCATCCTTTTTGGCAATGTCGCCCAGGAGCCATTCTTCCGAATCAAAGGGCCCTAAGAGGTAAGAAGAGTCGTCTGCACGCGTTAAGTGCCGGGTACAAGTCTGTACCCGCAAAGACCAAGTGTCGCGAGACATCTGGTAAATTTGGGTGGTACCACGAGAGTGAATCTTTTTCGTCCCAATGCGTTCTACGCAGCGGAACAAAAAAGGTTTTTTTGTTTTTTGGAGACCAACGATCATGGGATGGAGTGATTTATTAATGGGCATGTCGATAAACGCTGAAGCAAGTGATGCAAGCGTGAATTACCAAGATCCACAAGCGCAACGCGAGACACCCGAAGTCATTTCTGGATCGGAAATACTACTACGCTCCCTTGTGCGAGAGGGTGTCGAGTGTATTTTCGGTTACCCTGGTGGTAGCGTGCTGAATATCTACGATGCATTGTACGAAAATACCGACTTGCGCCACTTTTTAACACGCCATGAGCAGGGGGCCATTCACGCAGCAGACGGTTACGCCCGATCCACAGGAAAAGTGGGCGTGTGCATCGTCACTTCTGGACCTGGTGCCACCAATTTGATCACCGGCATTGCCACCGCGCACATTGATTCAGTGCCTATCGTCGTGATTACCGGCAATGTGCCACTTGCCATGGTGGGAACTGATGCATTTCAGGAAGCAGACATCGTGGGGATGACTCTGCCTGTCACCAAACACAGTTTTTTTGTCCGCGATGTAAAAGATTTGGCGCATACGGTGCGTGCGGCGTTTTACATTGCAAACACTGGTCGCAAGGGTCCGGTGTTGATTGACATTCCAAAAGACATTTCAACGGCGTCCACCACTTTTACGTGGCCAGAACGCATTAATCTGCGCGGATACCATGTGCACCACATCGTCAATTACGAACAAACGAATGCCTTGCTAGAGGCGATTACCCGTGCCCGGCGGCCACTCATTTTGGCAGGTGCTGGTGTGATTCACGCCGATGCCAGTCAAGAATTAATGCAATTTGCCGAACAATTACAAGTGCCTGTCACGACGACCTTATTGGGGCTAGGTGGATTCCCAAGCCATCATCCACTGTGGGTGGGCATGCCCGGAATGCACGGTTCTTACGCTGCCAATCAGGCCATGCAACAGGCCGACCTGATCATCTCCCTCGGTGCCAGATTTGACGATCGACTCACCATGGCGCTCTCCGGGTTTGCGCCACAGGCAGAGATTGCCCACATTGACATCGATAAGGCGGAGATTGGCAAAAACGTCCCTACCAAATACCCTGTCGTCGGCGACATTAAGGATATTTTGACCTACATCCTGCCCAAAACCCGATCCTCCCCGTCCCCAGAGTGGCTATCCAGCATTAATACCTGGAAGACCTTGCAGCCTTTGCGTTACGCTGATTCAGAGGATGTGTTAAAACCACAATGGGTGATTGAACTGTTGCACCGCACCACACAGGGTCACGCCATTATCACCACAGACGTCGGGCAACATCAGTTTTGGACCGCTCAGTATTACCAGTTTAACCGGCCGCGAAGTTTAATCACCTCAGGCGGAATGGGCACCATGGGATTCGGGCTTCCTTCTGCCATTGGAGCACAAATTGGGGCTCCCGACTCGTTGGTCATCTCCATCAACGGTGATGGTGGTATCCAAATGAGTTCTCATGAACTCGCCGTATGCGCCATCCACCACCTTCCGATTAAGGTGATCGTGATCAACAATGAAACGCTTGGTATGGTTCGACAGTTGCAAGAAACTGCGTTTAACCAGCGTTATAGTCATGTGGATTTGAGTGGCAGTCCAGATTTCGTGAAACTAGCAGAAGCTTACGGAGTGAAGGGTCTGCGCGCCACCACCAAAGCGGAAGCTGAACACGCTTGGCAGGAGGCGCTGACCACGGATGGCCCGGTGCTGATCGAATTCGTGGTTCCATCTCGCGAAAATGTCTACCCCGTGGTTCCCAATGGCAAGGCACTAGATGAAATGATGTTAGGAGATGACGCGTGATGCAACATCGGCATACCCTTTCTGTTTTGGTAATTGATCACCCTGGAGTTCTCCAACGTGTCGCTGCTTTATTTGGCAGACGAGGATTCAACATTGACAGTATCACCGTCGGATCTTCTGAAGAAACTGGCCTGTCGCGCATGGTCGTTGTCACCATTGGCGATGACCGCATCATGCACCAAGTGATCTCCCAAGTGGAAAAGTTAGTAGATGTGGTAAGTGTAGACACGTTGAGTGAAAAATCGATGGTGGCACGTGAATTGGCACTGATCAAAGTCAGTGCACAAACATCGCAACGACCGGAGATTATGACACTCGCGGAGACATTTCGAGCCACTGTGGCTGACGTGGGACCTGATTCACTCGTTGTGCAGGTGGTTGGTGATACGGAAAAAATAGAAGCCATGATCGAACTCTTGCGGCCATATGACATCATCGAAATTTGTCGCACTGGCGTGACGGCCACCACGCGCGGAAGAACAGGCACTGCATTTAGTACTGGTGCTGTGATGATTCCCCACGAATGAAATTTGGTAATAGGCAAAAATAAATGGCAGGCAATTTCTAGGCCGCCATTTATTTTTGCTTGATAATTCAAGGTTTTTCCCTTATATACTGTAACATTTCGTGCCCAACTCACTCATCTCGAAACAGGCGATTAAAGTCCTCGATTGACCAGTTTGCTTGCAGTAATATTGAGCGGAATGTACCTGGTGCAAGCTCACGATGCAAAGGTACGATCACGATGCGTCCATTGGGGTTTTTCACCTTAACATGACTACCCTTTTGGCTGGTCTGATGAAAACAAGCCTTGGCCAAAATCGAAACCATTTCCACTCCCGAAACAATAGTCTGTATTTCTCATTAATAGCCAAACTTGAAACGAAAATTGAAAAACTTTACTTACCTTCTTTTTTCATAAAGCTTTTTTGATAATCTTCCAAATCTCAATGCGTACTTCTGGATCAAGCCCGGTGTCGGCTCGTCGAAGAAAATGACCTAATGACCAGGAATGGCAACGCGGGGCTGTTGGCAGATTGACACTACAGTCGCTCCGCCAATGACGGTGACCGAGCCACCGACAAACAGCGTGAACGGCTACAAAATGGCTGGATTCCTCCAATTGCGCTCTTGCTTACTTTAATGTTCTGCTTTAATTACAAAAAACGAGCCCCGAATTGTCCCAGCCAGTTTAGACTTCTGCCTAGCAAACTTAAACTTCCCTTCTAACTCCTTTGGTACCTCCATCCCCTCAGAAAGCTTAAAACCAACGGCCCGCTTCTTAGGGTCATCAACCGTATACATGACGTTGACATCAAGACCATCCTCATAAAAGACGTAGGCAAATTTGATATTTTCCACTTGAAAACGCGACGTTTCTAAAGGTTTGGCCGCAAACTCAATATCACGTTCTGCTTTCAAAATTCGATTCACATAATCAAGGGTCTCCTGACTTTCGCTAGCTGGTACCACCGTAAATTCATGCTTGTATTTGTTCATAAAGTAACGGGCTTCATTAGCACGTAAACCAGCAAACGTTTCTACTACAGGTGAAGACTCCAAACCAACCGTAGACACATTTTTAAAATCAACGATATAAGACATTTCCGCGGCTCCTTTTATCTCTTTATTTCCTAACAACAGGAATCCACATTTCACCAAAAACTAAGCCGTTTCGCTGCCCCATCTCAACCGTTGCATTTGGCCCACCAACATAGGCAAAATTCTTTGCTTCTGGCAAGACTTGACCAAAGGCAAGGCCAGCAAGCTTATTATTCAATTCATCCGCCGTCTTCCCTTCCCCTTTAACAACTAGGTATTCCCCTTTAGGGAATGGGATAACTCTAGCTTCTTCTGGTGCCGATGCCACTGTCATGACGCCAGCATAATGCATCATCTTGTGATTCACCGCTTCGTTCACGGCAAAAACGTAATCATTTGTGGCTATGGCTTTTAAAGTGTCAAGCCTTCCATCCTGGCTGACGGCCTGCCAAAAGTCTGACTTTTCCTTGTTTAAGCCTGCAAAGTCTGTGTAATCGCTCTTAAGCTCAGTTCCAAAACCTAAAACGGTAAAACTGTATTTTTCTTCTAGGGTATAATCTACCATAGTAAAAACCTTCCTCTTTTTAAATTAATCAAATGACTTGTATTCCTCACTTGATGGCTATATATTAACCCTAAATCATGTCAAGAAATGATACTATTTAGGAGACCCTATGAAAAAAGTTGAACGGATTAATATCATCATGCGATATATCAACAACCGCGCCCACTTTACAATTTCTGAAATCATGCGAGAATTTAACATCTCTCGTTCGACGGCGATTAGAGATATCAGAGAAATTGAGGCCATGGGGATGCCACTAGTCGCTGAAGTAGGACGGGATGGGGGTTATTTTGTCATGCAAAACTCTGTCCTGCCCGTTGTTCGCTTTACCGATAATGAGGTCAAAGCTCTTTTTATTGCCTTTATGGCCACAAGAAATCAACAGCTCCCCTATCTAAAGAGTCGTCAGTCTTTAGCTGAAAAATTACTGGGACTCATCTCAGAAAACCAGCAAGATGACTTGGTTCTTTTAAATCAAATATTGCTTTTTGAAGGGACCAACCCCAATAATCCCGACCTACTTGAGCTTTCAGACCTCCCCCATCCCATGCTAGAAAAACTCATCCAAATCCTGCTTTTGGATCGCTATTTATTGATAACCATCCAAGAAGAGAAGATAATGAAGTCTTACCCAATTTATCTCTTGCACCTTTATCATGAAACCGGCATTTGGCTGATTGAAGGCTTTGACTTAAAGGAAGAAAAGAAGCAGATTTTTCCTGTCGACCATCTCACCAACGTCAAACCCTACCCGATGAAAAAAAGATTAAGTAAGAAAAAAATTTTAAAAAAACTAAGTAAGCAGGAAGAAGTAATCAACCTTGTCCTTGAACTTGGCCCAAAAGCGATTGCCCAATTCAAAAAATACCATCCTTTAAAAGTTTCAATTTCCTATACGAATCCTTATCAAACCACAGCCATTCTAAAGACTTTTATCAATGTTAAAAAGCCCGAAGAATTGACCGAAATAACAAGTTGGTTACTTTTCCTGGGTGGGGATATCAAGGTCAGGGAAGTGCCAGAAGAAGTCTTAGAAGGATTACAAGAGAGATAATGCTTATACTGCTTCAAAACGCTCCTGCATTTCTTTCATCCGCTCCCTATCTGCTCGCTATTCTGCATTTATGTATATATTCCCCACATCCGCGGGTGTTTCATTAAGCGTCATCACTATGTTGCTCTCCGCAAGATTTTCAGCAGCGTATGGGCTCATGCATCGTTGGTTGACACATGATGACATGCATGTCGGTGTCAAATCATAGCAGCCAATTCGGAAGAGGCAGGACTGGCCGCTATGATTTAACCATTTTTCTATTAAAGTTTTTGATCGCCAATCTTGAGACGGACCGAAAAGAAGGCCATGAGCGCGGCCAGTAGCGCGGTCACGGACAGGATAAAATTGATAATGGTGAACCCGTAAACTGCCGCCTGACGAGTGGCAGTGGAGACAAATCCCAGATAAACTGTGCCAAAGGCCGCTACGCCGACCACCGCACTGACCTGTGAGACCGTATTGAGCAATCCGCTCATATCCGCTGCGTTGTCTTTGTCCACCGAATGGCTGAGGTGATTGAGCATCCCGCTAAATGCAGCACCCAGTCCGAGACCCCCGAAGCCAAGAAGGATGATCTGCAACAGACCGCTGTCGATGCCATAGAGCAGGCTGATGCCGATGCCGGCGAAGCTGCCCGCAAGCAACATGGTGCCGGCAGGTCCGGCCCATGCAATATCGTGTTTACGAATCCGGCCAAGCAATGGGCCGACGACACCGAAGGCAGCGACCCAGGAAACAAGAGCAAGCCCGGAATACAACGAACTCTTCCCCAGACCCTGCTGCAAATAGAGCGCCAGAACAAACAGGATCGCAGCATAGGTACTCCGGGTTAGTCCTTGAGATGCCACTCCCCAAGAAATCGATGGCTGAGTCAGGATTTGAAGGTTAAGCAGAGGAAAACCTCCATGGTGGATCAATCGCAACTGCCGGTTTACGAACATAACAAACGTGGGGATGCTGGCCGCAATGCACAGCCAACCCCATGTCGGCCAATGATCATCGGGTCCAAGCATAAGCGGAAGGAGTAAAAGGGTTAATGCGATCGAAAGCGCGACCACTCCCCTGACATCGAGCGATTGCGCCCGCCGCCGTTTATCTGGAGGCAGATACTTTGTACCAGCCAAGATCACTAATAAACCGATGGGGACGTTGATCAGAAAGACGGACCTCCACTCGGCACCGAACAAATTGACGGCGATCAGCACCCCGCCCAAGACCTGTCCAATGACCGCGCTCCCGGATAACACGGCAGTGTACCAGCCGATGGCACGAGCCCGCTCATGGCCTTCAAAATTCAATTGGATGCCAGTAAGAACCTGCGCGGCCATCAAGGCGGCACCTGCCCCCTGAACGGTGCGCGTTAAGATCAGCACAAGGGCGTTCGGTGCCAACGACAAGATCAGTGAGGAAATCGTAAACACGCCGATCCCCAGCAAAAAGATACGTCGGTACCCGGCCATCTCACCCAAACGTGCACCGGGGATCAACATCAGCGCATAGACGAGTGTATAACCTGACGCAATCAGGACCAATTCGCTGCCCGTTGCGTGCAACGAAGTGCGGATAGACGGCATGGCAATGTTGACGATCGCGATGTCCACGTTGCCCATGAACACGCCACCGAGTAATACGGCAAGCAGCAATCGCGAGTGTAATTGCGATGTCTTAGACATGAAAATCATACTCCTCTGATTTTGCATCCGAAGTCTGCGGACGAATTATGGTTTTCTTAATATTTTTTATACATAATTGGAGGAGTTTCTGCTTTTATAATCTTGCTGTCTCACTCGCAATTGACTCCCTCTTTGGCTTTCGTAATCTTGTCTTTTCATCCGAATGGCCTTTTCTGACCTTTAAAGGGGAACTATACTGAGGGCAGTAGGAGGGAATGCACGTGCTGGAAGAACATTGGAATGCCATTATCCAATGCGAATCGTCCTATGATGGACATTTTTTTTACGCTGTGAAAACAACAGGCATTTTCTGCAGACCATCCTGTAAGTCAAGAGAACCGAAAAAGGACAATGTCCTTGTCTTCCTAACAGTAGACGCAGCTATGGAAGCAGGATTTCGCGCCTGCAAGCGTTGCCGTCCAGATCAATTTCGCTGGCCTGCAGAAGAACTCGTACACAAGACAAAGGAGTACATTGATACCTATTACAGTGAACCACTCACACTGGGGGGAATCGCGAAGGCTTTGCATATCAATCAATATCATTTGCATCATGTTTTTAAACGGATAGCAGGCTTGACGCCTGTGGAATATTTACGAGATAAGCGTTTGACAGAAGCCAAACAGTTACTCCAAGATACAGTTCTGAATGTGACCGAAGTTGCAGTGTCTGTAGGTTTCATAAGTGCAGCACATTTCTCAACCTTGTTCCGGAAGCAATTTGGGCTCTCACCCACTACGTTTAGAAGTCGAATCTGAATTTCTGATTCTAAAACGGATGCCTCTATCTTGGAAGGGATTTAAAAATGGCAAAACGTATCTATTGGGGCGCCCTAAAATTCAGGGAATAGATTTTGTATTTGGCTGCAACCGACATTGGGTTAACGCTAGTAACTTGGCCTGATGAGTCTTTTGAGGATATCGAAGATTTTGTTGAGAATCGTTTTCCTGGGCATGTGCTGACCCGCGAACCGTTGAGGGTCGAAATCTACAAAGATGTGTTGTTTCAGTATCTAGAGAACGGGCATGGAGATGTTCGCAGATTGTCATTTGATTTGCAAGGTTCGGATTTTTTTGGTACTGAATATTTAAAATATCTATGGCGGACACATTATAACAATTATCTCATGCCATAGTAGTGCAAATTTTGTAATAAAATTACTTAATTACCCCACTTATCTTTCCAAAATCTTGTTCACCTTATGATACAATCAGTGATAACATTAGTGACGATTCAACCGAAGAGGGGATCATCACGTAAGAGAGACATTACTCATTCACCGCATGGAACGAGCGCCAATAGGATTGGATTTGGATTCAAAGCGGAGATTACTACATTTAAAGAACAATAGGTTACGCACGGGCGTTTGGTAGGTAGTAAGCTCAGCGATCTGCTTAGGGGTTAAAGACCTCTACTAACGCAAGTCCCCCTGAACACTCATTATAGGTTCAATCATATGTATGTAAATCGCAGCGGAGGTAATGGCATGAAAATAGTAGAAAAAACAGTCAATGAGCTTCAAGATGGAGAAGTAGTACTTCACCCTATTTATCGGAAAGACGGACTTTTACTTACAAGTCGCTATAAAATCGTAACTTCGTCCGTTCGACAGCACATTCTTACGCACTGCGACAAACACTTACCGATTCTCGTCCTAGAAGACGCTAAGGATTTGACGGAATTCCTAGGTTCAAAAGGATACCAAGATCCAAAATATTTAAAAATGCTTAAAAAAATTGTAGATAGCCACCTAAAGATTTTTCCTTACATCGGTCTCGATATCAACAACTATTTGGATGAACGGGTGGTTGTGGAAAATCTCCAACCAACCATTGCCTCGTCTGATAGTCCCAAAGCGACGGACACTGAAGCTGCCACCGCTTTATCAGCTAAAATGATTCAGGCAAGATTCCTTTATAACCATCCGCTTTGGGTATCAATGGATCGCGCTTTTGACTCGCCTTTGATACAAAAGCGGCTGATGAAAGCCAAAACGGACATCATCCATGCTTTAATTCACGATGATGTGTTGATGGAGTTATACCTATCACTAAAAAACTATCACGATGTTCTCTGGACACGCGGCATTAATACCTTGATCATTTCCCTCATGCTGGGTGTTGCAATTGAACTCTCTGAAAGTGATCTCGTTTTACTCGCCATTGCCGCCCTAATGGCTGACATCGGGTTTACCAAAATTCCTATTGAAGATTTTAGAAATTACTTGAATTACAACATGTTATCCAAAGAGATCAAAAGCCATGTCGCCCATTCCTTGGAACTGATAAAGACTTCCGAAACATGCCGCCACCAGCAGATTGTCCATGGCATAATTGACCATCACGAACAATACAATGGCGCGGGCTATCCACGCGCAAAACAAAGCAACGACATCAGCTTGTTCGGGCGTATCATCGCCATTGCCCAAGACTACGACACACTCGTTGGAGGCTATGCGCAAGAACGGACTGTTAGCGTCTTGGAAGCTCAAATGCAAATATGGAAGAACAAAAGCAATAAATGGGATTCCGATATCCTACGCTCCTTTTGGTACCGGAATAACTATTACAAAGTCGGACAGAAGGTCCAATTGCAGGACGGACAAAAAGGGATGATCATTGGATTCACGGACTTTGCCATGGAACCTTTACGACCAATCATCCGTCTTGAAAATGGGGGGATTTTCGATACTTTCCACCAACCTGCAGGATTTGATATACACACCATCCTGCAATAAAAATGCTCTCAGAGTTGATGGATAGCGTGGAAATAGCTGGTCAAATATGTGTTTAACCGCCGAACACCATACGCCTACGCGCCTTCTTCGTTACTAGCTACTACTTTCCTAACCGCATTTTTAACCATTCGAACTGCAACGACACCTCATCGACCAACGCCGCCACTTCCTTATTCGTCGCCAACGTCTGCAAAACGATGACGAACGGTTGCAACCGACGATTCGCTTGAAGAATGTGGTGAGCGCGATCTTGGATGGCATCCATGTTGTTTAAGTGCGGATACTCATCCTCTTTGTCTATCCTATTCCCGTGAAGCCGTATATCCAGTTCATTCGCCAGCCGTGCAATGATGTCTGCCATGTGTCCAAGCATCGCATTGACCGCATCCATCGTGTACGCACTCCCGTTGCCCAACACGGTGACGAACGATTCCAACTGGTTGGCCGTACTGGATAGTGTGCTAATTTTGCCTAGTACGACGGTGACTGGTGTGTTCATTTTAACCCTCCATTTTCTTCATTTTCTAAAACAACAACTATACTATTCGTACTGATTCCCTATATTCCTGAGCCATTTTTGCAATGGTATGCAGGTGCTTCAGTTTAGCCCCTTTCCGTGCCAGCGACATCATTCACTTCTCCATCACTCCTCACTATTTCCGTGCAATACCATATTTTTTGTCGTCTTCACCCAATCTGCTATTTCTTCGTCCGTTTTCCCTTGTTCACGTCGTTTTTCAATGTCATCCCACAACTTAAAGGCGGCCTTGTTAGCCGTTCCGTTTCCTCGTTGATATGATCTAATGTCTGCACAATACCGTATGACCAATTCGTCGGCATGATCGATAGTAATTCCCATCCACTTCACAACAGACTTTTTCGTAATATGCGACCGTATTTCACGAAATTATAATATTGCATACCAAGATGTCCTCCAATCACATGTCCAATTTCTTGAGTCCAAGATCGTGTCTTATGGATATCAAGAAACGATATCTGCAATTAACTTTCATTTCACCTATTGAGCCAAAAACTAATTTCCGTATTGAAACCTTTCTTTCATTGGTCGTGTATAGTGAAAAGACGGTGGTAACTATCGGTTTATCCACAAAATACTTATCAACCGTTACAGACAGAGATTTTAGGGCGGGATAGTATGGAGATCAGCCAAGAGTTAATCACTCGTTGTAAGTCTTCCGACCATAATGCCATAAAAGAGCTGTATCAGCTGTATCAGCGGTACCTATACTCAATTTGCTTCAGTTATACCCAACACGAACAGGATTCTCTCGATTTAGTACAAGAAGTATTTCTGAAAGTCTATTACAACTTATCCTCTTTTCGAGACGGGATGCCATTTCATCCTTGGATTCGCCGCATTTGTGTCAATGCATGCCTGAATTTCAAGCGAGGGCAGCGCACGAACGTGATATCGTTACATGCTGCTCATCGTGATGAACCTGCGATAGAAGACACACTAGCGAGCGCAACTTCAATCAATGATGAGATTGAAAAAATGGAATTGAAGAACGTAATCACCGACGGCCTTTCCTCCTTATCAGCTGATGCGAGAATGATTTTGGTGCTGCGATACTATGACGATTTGAGTTATCAAGAAATTTCCGATCTTCTCCATAAGCCATTGGGGACGGTAAAAACAGAATTGTATCGTGCAAAAGCGTTGCTGAAACATCGATTGCAGGAAAAGGGGGTTTTTTATCATGACATGCAAACTCGATAAAAATTTACTGCTAGCGTTTCGGGATGACATCATTGATCCTTTGGAGAAAATTTTTGTTGAAGAACATCTTCGCTACTGTGATAAGTGCCAAGCAGACTTAAACGATTTTGTCGTCCTAGAAAAAAAATTACACGATTATTTTTCTGATTTGCCGGTACCTCTCTCTCTTGACTACTTGGCACAGATGGTAGCGGAAAATTTGGTTACGTCAGAGTATTCATTCAATGCATGGGATACCTTCCGAGGTACATTATCTGTGACGAAAGTCGTCGCTAAAAACGTGATTCGAGCAGGGAATATGCCACGAAAGGATCCATATCATCAGTACATCGATCGACTTTTTAATCAGACTATTCAGTTCGCCAATCGTCCGGTGCGACGAATCATGAAGCAACGACTTGACCAATTGAACCCGCTGAAGATATTTGTTTGATGAAATCAAAGGAAGTGAAACGTTATGGGGATATTGTTCGTCATTCTTGATGTTCTGCTTAGTCTTGTATTCTTGATACTCGCTTTGATCCTCCTGTCACTATATTCGCAGCTGGAATATCGGGTGGAAGGGTGTGTCGGTTCAGAGTGGCAAGGTTCCGTGCGTATTTCAATCCTTTTCCGAGCTCTATCTGTTCGAATAATTATTCGAACAGGAGAGCGACGCATACAGGTGCGTTTATTGGGTTTTTTGCTCTATAAAAAATACAAGGAATCGCGTTTAGTCGACAAGTTAGTCAGTGAGGAAAGGCAACGTCTTAAAAAAAGGCGTTCCAAGAAACGAGATTCAAATCTAGATGATCTGGTCGCTTACTTTCGTTACGCCGCCGACCTGTTTCGATGGATTCGTCCAAAACGATTGGAAGTATCCGGAACGCTAGGTTTCGATGATCCGTTGATCACCGGATACATGTACGCTGCGCAAGCGTGGCTAAATTCAAGTGAACTCCGTTGGCATAGCGATCTAACCCTTCTTTTTGACGAGGTGGTCTTCGATGTTCAAGCGGTGATCGAAGGAAAAGTTAGATTGATTCTGCTGGTATGGCGAACGATTCGATTGTTCGTCTGGAAATGGTGGCGTAAACGAATTTTGCGAAGGCAAAAAAAAGTGAAACTTGTGAGCGTTTGATGTGTATGGTTGAGTGAAGGCGGGATGCAAAATGACCGCACATCGTTCGAAAGAAACCGGAGGGATTTTTTGTGGAAAATATGGCTGCGGAAAATGCAGAAGTGCTGTTCAAGAATTTGGAACGTTTTCTGAAGACGGAAACAGTGGTTGGGGAGCCGATCATTGTCGGTGAAACTACTTTGATTCCCCTAATCAGTGTTTCATTTGGATGCGGCACAGGCGGTGGAACTGGAGTAGACGGAAAAGGCAACAATGGTGGCGGTGCCGGACTCGGTGGTGCCGTACGAATTACACCAAATTCGATTCTGGTTATTCGCGATGGCGACGTTAAACTGATCCCCACGCAAGGCAAAAGTAGCCTCAGTAGTTTAGTAGATATGGTGCCGGAGATCGTTTCAAAATTAAACCTTGATCTGGGAAAACATAAAGAAAAAAGCCAATTCGAGGAAGAATCGGCGGAATCCGATAAGGATTGATTCGCATGGAGTCATTAAAGGTATAGAGCTTTGATTTCCTCTTTAAAAATCGTTTGATCATGATCTCGGGGAGCCATAAAGCAATTTGGCTCCTAACGCGTTTTTAATACGCTTTGCATAGGCGACCTCTCTAAGAAGTGCCACCAATGAAACGCGGATTATTAACACCTAAATTGTTAATATAAGGGAAATAAACAAGCGAAATGTTGAGTGGATGATGAAAAAACGTAGCATTTATACGTTAGTACGTAATTTCATGCAACACTGAACCTCCCTGTGGTTAGTGCGGAGCTTTACGACGCATTCGGTAATCTTTCGAGACACCGGCTTGCCCACACTGCCGAGCCAGAACGTTTCGTTGTGGCCAACGACCAGGCGTTTCCCCATACGGCTTTCCGGAGGCGTGATGCCGAACATGAACTCATCACGAATCCAAATCACCTCATGCGCCCGCTGCTGGTCAAAGTCCCGATCCGGATTTACGCCAGCATGCAAGATCATCCAATCGCCCACGACGATCGCATAGGGCAATTCGGCAAAATAGCCAAGCCACATCTCGGCCGGAATCCCACGATCCATGAACTGATTGAGCGTCAAATCCATACCGTTGTCGCCAAGACCGCCTCCGAAGTTGTTTCGCCCCCACTCTTCATTACGCACAACACCGTTCCATCCACTCTCTTCGTCATATTCTGAAATTTCGCCAGACCACATAACACCTTCTCGTGTTTTATGCTCCCTTACATCAATGGCCACGTCAATTAACTGAAGTTTTTCAGTAATTTCTTTGATTGTGAGTAAGTCATTCATGGTTCACCCGTCCTTTCAGAGTTTTACGTTTTTCAAAGGTATCGACAATAAATCCGTTTGATTACTTCCCCTCCCTCGCCCACGCCGCCCCCATTTCAAGCGCCGTCAAGATCCGTTCCATTGCTGTTTCGTGACTGACATCCACATCTTCCCCATTGATAATCACCGTGTCGCTTTGCATGACTAATGCGGTCAAATCCACGTACTCTTCCCGTTGCAGTAATAGTTCGTTGACATCGACATCATAAGCCTCCGCCAACTTCGTCAAGATCATCATTCCCACCGCACGACGCTTCCCGTTTTCGATCAATGACAATGTGGATGGATTGATCCCCGCTTTTTGGGCTGCTTTATTGACACTCAATTTTCGTGCAAACCGAATGTCACGCATCGCCATGATATCTACCACTGGCTCTGTTTCTTTTGGCTCCGGTTCCTTGCCGCCATCCATTAAGTCTTGTGGATTGACGCGAAATAATTTGGCGACACTTTCTACCACGGAATACGCGGGACTTTTTACGCGGCCTTTTTCCATGGATGAAATATAAGGTGCGGTAACACCTACAAAATCTGCGACTTCCTTTAATGTGTGGCGGCTTTCCTGACGGAGTTTGGCTAAAAGGTCTGCGTTAAACATTGGTTGTCGTCCTCTCTTGGTTCCATGATTTTTGCCGTTATTTTGCCGTTACATATGCATCAGAATTTTACTGCTGATGTTGCAAACTTGCATTCGGTGTGCTACGCAGTGATCAGCATCCCATCTTTGTGAGTGTCCTGCTCACACACATATTCCGCTACTTTGCCGTTTCATCACACCCACGCCAACCACTCTTCTTTGATTTTCTCCTTATACTTTTTTGACACTGGCGCGTCAAAAATCAACGAAAGATACCCCATTGACGGTGCAAATTCGTATGGATTTGGCTGTACCAATTGGTAAGTGAATGCCTCAACAAAACCGTGTTTGACGCGTACTGAAATTGTTTGGCGCTGATATACGCAAGGATGCCCTTCACGCCGATCTAACTGTGCGATTTCCTTATCAGAAATGGATCATCGCACACCTTCGACGCGCGCCCCTTTGCTTTTTTGAATGTTAGCGACACCACCACGCCGACCGATCGAATAGCCGTTAAATTTTAGTTCGTATCCCGACAATACGCCTTTTGCTATCATGGTTCCCGTGGGACATGTAGCCTTCTAACCGATCCAACCGTGCTAACGCTTGTTGCTCCATCCCTTCTTTTATCGTCATCCATTCCCCAAATACCAACCCCGTATCTGTCTGCACCAAGAACGGGAACGGGCCATTCTCCTTTCGTTTGATTTTTTAGTTTTTTCGCTACTCCATTTATCATGCCAATAATGTATAACATAAATAAATGATTGTCAACAATACGTGAATAAGAAAACGCCGTTTCGAAGAACAGCGTTTTCTATGACCGATCACTCCTTTAAAATTTTAACGACAATTTCATTCAAACGATGAACAGGATCATCGCTGTTCACGAAATTATTATCTTCCTAAAGCATCGAAATTTTGCCGCGCGCAGCTTGAATTAACCTGTGCTTATTCACGCCGATCCTCCACCACAAACGGCGTCTGCTGCAACCAGTCGTCTACCTCTGCATCCAGCATGGGAATGGGGTACGTCGCCTCGTAGATCCGATTCTCGTATTGGTGCTCGACGTACACATCAAACTCTCGTGTCTCCACGTGCAACAAGTGGACGCTATCTTGCTTCAGTGACGTGGACGATTGCTTGCCCAGTCGTAACACATGCTCATATAGGCGCTGCAACAGCAGGTGCCTACGTATCTCGGCTGTAGGGCGCATGGCGATTTCCTCCCACTAAAAAGAACATACGTTTGCATAGCGAGTATAAAACTTCATCGCCCAATACGCAAACATACGTTCTGGATTTTTTGGTGGTATTATACCTTTTAAAGAAGGTGTACAGCATGTGCGGAAGATTTTCATTCTACTATGATTGGAATGAGACCCTGCAATATTTCGGCATTAACGAAGTTGCACTCGCACCACCACCACGGTACAACATTGCGCCTGGTCAGATGATCCATGCGGTGGTCTCTGATGGCACAATTCGCAAAATTGGGGAATTACGTTGGGGCTTAGCTCCCTTTTTGGCAAAAGATGAATCAATTGGCTACAAAATGATCAACGCCCGAGCCGAAACGTTAACTGAAAAGCCTGCATTCCGGCGATTGATCGAACGCCGTCGATGTATCATTCCTGCTGATGGATTCTATGAGTGGCGTAATGTTGGAAACCGTAAACAGCCGATGCGAATCACGCTCATTTCTCGTCCCGTGTTCGGATTCGCAGGCCTGTGGGACGTGTGGACGCGGCCTGACGGATCCAAGTTAAGCACCTGTACGATCATCACATGCGCGTCGAATGAGCTAATGCACCAGATCCATGATCGAATGCCTATTATTCTGACCCAGGAAGACGAAAGCTTGTGGTTGGATCGTGACGTCACAGATTCGGAACTCGTGGCAAGTGTGCTTCGGACGTATCCCGCTGAGGATATGCGAGCTTATCCTGTCTCATCAGCGGTTGGAAACTGGCGTAATGATGAGCCAGCATTGATTGAAGAAATTTAACGCTCGCAGTTTATCGAGGCAGGATGTTTATCATAAGTGATCAGCGAGTGTGCATCATTTCTGCAATGCATGACGGGCATACGTTTTTGCCCTTGAAGTGGACAACATTATCTGCCTGTCCGCAAAAAGTGCAAGCGGGTTCATACTTTTTCAGTACAATTTTCTCATCGTCAACAAAGATTTCTAACGAATCTTTTACATCAATATCTTGTGTACGTCGGAGTTCCATTGGAATCACAATGCGTCCCAATCCATCTACTCTACGAGCAATACCAGTTGATTTCATCATTTATATAAAAGCCTCCTTATCAATCGTTACAATAGACTATGCCAGCTTATCCTTATTGTCGTGTTACAACAACGGTAAATCATTCCACTGTTTCTCACGCCGTTTATTTGTAAGTATATAGTAAAATATGAGTTGAATTTCTATATACCTAGATTCTGTGCCAACGAATTGAAAATCACCCTTAAAGCCCTAGTGTATATGGATTCCTTCAAAATTCAATTTTCGCCCATTGGGTGAAAGAAAAAAGCACAAAAACATGTTGAATCATCTGCTTTCGTAACCTAATATATTGCAAAATAATAATTTATCGAAAACGATTGAAAGATGGCGACTGGCATGGTAAAATATGAAAGATATGTGCTAGATTCTTCGTGAAAATACGTCAGCTGAAGCTAATAAAAATGCACGTGGAATTTAGAGATTACATATGCAGCACATCAACTGTCTCTATCTAGTTTCTGGAGAATTACTGATAGAGAGTTGAAATCATATATTTAAAGGGGCTCAGCAAGATGATCCTAGAACAAATCGATTGGTTTTTTCAACATGTTGTTGCCCTGTCTTCCGAAGACGCTTATGTCCGGTTTGTAAAAACGGATGGAACAGTCACTCACGTACAAGACAGAGATTGGATGAAAAATTCTGTGAAAAGAGGTGACAATA
>JAJZCJ010000362.1 GCA_021846145.1 Bacillota bacterium | reverse complement strand
CCCTACTTAAGGCAACAAACCGTTCTTCCCAAAGATTGATTAGTTTGCGAATGTGCATGACAGAAAGTTTGGGTAAGGCAGCGTGATGGTCTGAAGAATAGAGGATCACTTCACATTTTCCATAAGCAGGTTGCACAGGATAAAGTGCGGTACCTTGTATATCAGGCTCAGGCGGAAATGGAGACAAGGCAGGAAAATCATTATCATAAGCGAATACGTCATAATGATCCGGTACCTTTCCCGATCCCGGGCAAAATGGGCAATAATCTGCGGGCATTTGTGGCCTTGCTTGCCTGTTTGAGGCTACCATGGTCCAGTCTTTAAGCAGCGGATTATAACGTAATTCAGTCAATGAATTTCACTCCTAAACCAACATAGGTATAACTGATGAATCACTCTCATCATAATCTTTTTCACATCAATATATCAATATTTCAATTTTATTTGTGAAAAACAGAAAATTAATATGGACATTTTGTTGGGATTGGAGTACATTGCAATTAAATCAGGAGGATTGTGATGCATCCAAAACATCGGCAAGAGTTTATTCTGTCAGAACTTGTAAAGCAACAATTTCTTACTTATGAGGCGCTAGCAGGTTTACTGGATGTATCGGAAATGACGGTTCGTCGTGATGTACAGACGCTTTCTCGACGGGATCTTGTCACACCTGTGTTGGGTGGCGTGGAACTTCCTACGGGTAGTTCGAAGGAACCCGCCTATAAGGTGAAGCTCTTGATTTCGCAACCGGAAAAGCAAAGCATCGCCGTGAAAGCAATGGAATTAGTGGAGCCTAACATGACTATCGGATTTACGGCGGGAACCACGACATGGGCGATTGCAAAACGAATTCGCAATTTTACGAATCTATCGTTTGTTACCAATTCCACTAATATTGCGCTTGAATTAAACAATAACGGTTGGTCAGATATCATTTTGACAGGAGGCAACTTTAGAACTCCGTCTGATGCGCTGGTAGGACCGATTGCAGAATATACAGCGAGACAACTACATACCAACGTTTTGTTTCTTGGTGTGCATGGAATAGATCTTGCCTATGGCATTAGTACGCCCAATATTGCGGAGGCTTCGATTGATCGAATTCTAATGGAGAATGCCGATAAGGTAGTATTGGTCTTTGATCACACCAAATGGGGAATCAAGGCGCTTGCGCGCATCAGTAATCTGCAACTTATTCATGCCATCGTGACTGATGATCAGGGTAGGGAAGAGGAACTAGAGCAGATGCGCAAGCTAGGCATCAAGGTGTTGCTTGCGCCAATGGGCAATCAACATTCAATTCAAGTTATTTCTGAAATACAAGGAAATAAGGAGTGATAAACAAAATTTGTTTTTTATCTTCAATGTGGTTACGAGGCCACATTCGTAATGAATGATGAAAACGGTTACCGATAAGGAGGTGTTGCACGGATTGCAGAGTGTTGCGAAGATTATCTATTTGCTCTGTATTTAGGTTTCATCATATTAAAATGTAGGGGGTCATGATTTTGAAATCAAGTAAATTAGCATTGACAAGCCTAACGGTACTTTCCACGACTTTCGTGGCCACGTTGGGAATGGTAGGTATTTCTTCTGCTAAACAAGATACAAAACAGCCAGTTACTTTAACCGTGATGTCATGGAATGTAGCAGAGGCAACACTGCAAAAAGACGCAACGCTATATCATCAACTTCATCCGAATGTGAATTTTAAGTTTGTTACGATTGACAGCCCAACTGACACCTACACGAAGTTGAATGCGGAATTAGCCGCAGGTGTCGGTGTACCAGATGTAGTTTCGATTGAATCTTCACAATCAGAGAGTTTTATCAGCAAATTTCCAAATTCGTTTTTGAATTTGACCAGTCGGGTAACTTCAATTAAGAAGGATTTCACAGGGTATAAATGGGGAGCTTTAACTGGCCCAAATAATCAAGTTTACGGCATTCCTTGGGATACTGGTTCTTCTCTGCTCTTTTACCGAAAAGACATGTTTAAAGCAGCCGGGATTAATCCTAACAGTATTCACACTTGGAGTCAGTATATTGCTGCTGGGAAGAAACTTACCGCATTCTACAAGGGCAAGGTAAAAATGACTGCTGCCGCGATGAATGATGAAGCCATGTTCAAAATGCTGATGAACGAACAGGGAGCTTTCTTTTTCAATCAAAAAGGGCAGATCACGCTCAATAATCCAGCGGGTGTGCGTACGGTAAATGTACTTAAGCAAATGTACAACTCAGGTATCATCAAACAGGTTCCGGTAGCCACAGATTGGAATGACATTATCTCGGCTTTTGTAAATAATCAAATTGCGACAGTGCCTTTCGGAATCTGGTATGTGGGAACGCTGGAAACCTCTGCGAAAAATCAATCCGGCAAATGGGCGGTTATGCCTTTGCCTGCCTTTACTGCGAATGGTTCTCACTCTGCTAACTTGGGTGGCTCCAATTTGATGATTTCTGCAAAAACGCCGCATCCTAATACTGCCTATGATTTCTCGAAGTTCGCCATGTCCAATACCAAGGCACTGAATGTTTCGATGAGCTATGGAATTTTCCCATCGTACATTCCCTACTTTAAGAGCCCGGCCATCACTGAATCGCTGAAGTTCTTTGGTGGGCAAAAGGTGTTTCAAATGGCTGCCAATCTCGCGAAGAATATTACGCCCGAAAATCACACGGGTGATTACACAACAGCGCTGCCATTTATTAAAACTGCTTTGTATAATGCACTCACCAATCAACAATCTGTGACAGACGCACTCAATACTGCAGCACAAAAAATTGCTCAGGTGACCGGGAGAACAATTGTGAAGTAGTCCGTTATAATGAATTGGTTAAGCGGCCATCTACGCTGATAGAATGAAACAGTGCTAAGGTTGGCCGCTTTTAACCAAACGATAATTTGATGATGAGTGGTGAACTATGGAGCAGATAATCGAACTCTCCAAGAAAAAGAAAAATATTCGATCGCTTAAAAGGCGAACTCCTTACCTATTTCTTGCCCCATTCGTGATTTTTTTTCTTGTATTTATGATCTATCCAATTATCTATGCGCTTGTGATTAGCTTTTCCAAATGGCAGAGCGGTAAC
>JAJZCJ010000361.1 GCA_021846145.1 Bacillota bacterium | reverse complement strand
CGCTAAAAAGAAGCTCAGCAGGAAGAATCAATGTTATTATTCCTTATTTTGGATACGGGAGGCAAGAAAAGCAGGGAGGTGCAAGGGAGCCGATTTCGGCAAAAGTGGTAGCTGACGTCGTTACCACGGTGGGGGCAGATCGCGTCATCACCCTTGATTTGCACGCGTCGGCAATTCAGGGTTTTTTTAATATTCCTTTGGATCATCTTTCCGCGTTGTCCATTTTGGCTGACGAGGTGAAGAAGAAGGACTTAAGTGATGCTGTCATCGTGTCTCCTGATGCGGGCCGTGCGAAAACCGCAGAAAAATTTGCAGCACTGCTTGATTTGCCATTGGCCATCATGCACAAAGGGCGTCCTCGTCACAATGAAGCGGTGATTACGCACTTGATTGGCGATGTCAAGGGGAAAACTCCGATTGTTATTGAGGATATCATTGATACCGGGGGAACGATCGCGCAAGTGGTGGATAATTTGATTGCAATGGGTGCCAAGCAAAACGTGGTGCTCTGTGCTACTCATGGTATTTTTTCTTCCCCTGCAGAACAACGATTACAACACCCTGCCATTGCTGAGTTGATCGTGACAGATACGTTACCTGTCGCAACAATGACTGGTGTGCCACTTAAAGTATTGCCAATCGCCCCCTTACTTGCTGAAGCTATAGGTAGGGTTCATTATAATTTGGCGCTTAGTACTATTTATATGATATAAAAAAAAGAGGGGCATTCTGGAATGCCCCTCTTACTTAGTATTGTTTATTTATGCAATCGGGAGTTCCAAATAGAGAATTCTTTCAATGTCTTTGGTGGTACCAAGGAAGTGAAGTGATTCCTCAGGGACAAAGCGATCCACACCCATGATCATGATTGCTTGTCCGCCCTCCACTTGGCGTCCTACCTGCATGGAGGCAATGTTGATACCTGCTTCGCCCAAGATACTGCCGATCAGTCCAATGATTCCAGGACGATCTCGATGCCACGTCATCAACATGGCGGAGCTTGGCAGAATATCTACGGAATAACCATCAATTTCTACAATTCTGCTGCCATGCCCTTTTAACACGGTGCCTGCCACAGTGACCCGGCCTTCTTTGCCTTCGAGTTCCACCTGCATAAAATTAGAATAATTCGCATGTCTGGAGGATTTGCTCTCCACCACGTCGAATCCCATTTCTTCTGCAATTAATGCCGCGCTAATCAAATGTACTTCTTCGCTGTAGTAACGCGATAGCACGCCTTTTAACACAGAGCGGGTAATAGGTTCTAGCGCGTGTTGCGTTGGTTCTCCTTCATAGCGAATGGTGATCTTGGAAATGCCGTCAAATGCGATTTTGGCGGCCAAGGTGCCGAGAATTTCACCTAGTTCCGAGAACGGTTCGATCGCCTTCCTTGCTTCGACAGATAGGGAAGGGAGGTTGACCGTGTGCGGATACGATTCACCATGTAACAGCTTGACGAGTCCATCTGCTACATCTACGGCGACATTGACCTGCGCTTCAATGGTCGAGGCACCCAGATGTGGCGTGGTGATGACTTGCGGATACTTTAACAGCGGATTGTCCTTGACTGGTTCGTCTTCGTAGACATCGAGCGCGGCACCGGCAACAATGCCATTTTCCAGCGCTTTTAACAGTGCTGCTTCATCAATAATGCCGCCGCGGGCGCAGTTGAGTATGCGCACCCCTTTTTTCATTAGTCCAAATTCCTTGTCGCTAATCATATGGTGAGTTTCTTTCATCAGTGGCGTGTGCACAGTGATAAAATCAGCCGCTTGGATCGTGTCATTAAGCGTCGCCATTTTGACGCCAAGCTTTTCTGCGCGAGCTGCAGTGAGAAATGGATCATAGGCATACACTTCCATCCCAAAAGCCGCCGCCCGTTTGGAAATTTCCGCACCAATTCGCCCCAGCCCAATGACACCAAGTGTCTTATTACGCAGTTCCACGCCGAGAAAACGATTGCGATCCCACTTACCCTCATGCATTGAGGTATAGGCTTGGGGGATGTGGCGTGCCAATGCCATCATCATTGAAAAAGTAAACTCAGCCGTGGTAATCGTGTTGCCATCAGGCGCGTTGATGACAAGGACACCCGCTTTTGTGGCAGCTCGCACGTCAATGTTGTCGACGCCAACGCCGGCACGGCCAATAACCTTGAGATTTTTACCCGCTTCAATGACCTGTGCGGTCACCTTAGTCTGGCTTCGCACCAGTAGGGCATCATAATCACCGATGATAGTGAGCAGTTCGCTTAACGGTATTCCTGTTTTAATATCTAGTTGAATATCATCTGCTTCTGTTAGCTTTGCTAAACCTTCTTCAGAAATAGGGTCAGTAACCAGCACTTTATGCACGAAGAAAAACCTCCTCAGCTGCCTTAATTCCGGCACCTAGTGTAAAACTGTGACCTATTTTGTAAAGCGCAATTTCAATGGCTGAGATGCATTGCAGCATGTCGGCAACATCTACATAACCCATATGACCGATTCTGAATATTTTGCCGGACAATTGTTTTTGACCTCCAGCTATCGAGACATGCAGTTCATTTTTTAAGATTTTCCGAAAAGCATCAGCGTCAAAATCAGGGGTGCTGACAGTCGTGACGGTAGGACTTGCGTATAAGTCATCGGCAACGAGTAGGGGAAGGTTTAGTGCGCGCATCGCCGCCCTCGTCATATCACGTAACAACAGGTGACGCGCTTGTCCGTTTTCTAGGCCTTCTTCTTCAATCATGGTAAGTGATTGAAGAAGGCCGTATACAAGGCTTACCGGTGGCGTCCAAGGTGTCGTGTTGTTACTCAGGTCTTTTTCGTAACGTGCGAGATCAAAATAAAGTGTACGCACAGGCCGTTCTTTCATGCGCTTAGAAGCGCGTTCGCCAATGCCGATGAGCGCCAACCCTGGGGGGAGCGCTAGGGCTTTTTGTGAGCCCGTGACCACCATGTCAATTTGCCATTCGTCCATGGGCAGTTTTGCGCCAACAAGCGAACTGACTGCGTCGACGATAAGATAAGCATCGTGGTTGCGAACAATTTGTGCAATGGCCTTGACATCGTTTAGCACACCTGTTGAAGTTTCACAGTGTGTGACAAGCACCACTTTCACA
>JAJZCJ010000360.1 GCA_021846145.1 Bacillota bacterium | reverse complement strand
TTTTTCATCGGTGTGTATAGTCGTTATCAGTACCTGCGGCTCGGTCAGCACGAAGATCGCAGTGAACCAAAAAGCCTGCGTGTCAAGAGCTTATTAAAGTATGTGCTCGGACAGGCAAAGGTGCTCGCAGAACCTGCGGGTATTGGTCACTTTTTTATATTTTGGGGTTTTATTATCTTGGCGTTTGGTGAACTGGACTTTTTTTACTTTGGCATCAGTGGCGCGCATATTCCAGGGTTTACTGCCCCTTGGTTCACGTTTTTGCAAGAGTGGTCTGCGGTATTTGTGATGATCGCTGTAGTGGTGGGATTAATTCGCCGTTATATCTGGCGTCCCATGCGCATCGAACCTACCTTTGAGGCGGGATTTATACTCTTCTTGATTTTTATTATCGTGACGTCTATTTTCCTAATTGGCGGATTGGATGCGTCGCGTACAGGTGTTATGCCAGGCATGGCGGCACCGATGTCCAATATGTTTGGTCACTTTTTTCAAGGCGTTAGCCCAGCGGTGGCGGGCGCTTGGATTCAGGTGCTGTTCTGGATGCACACCCTCGCTATTTTTGGGTTTTTAGTGATCATTCCACGCTCGAAGCACCTGCACATGATCGCAGCAATGGTCAATTCTTATTATCGAAATTTGGGACCAGTAGGTAAAATTAAAACACTTGACCTGTCGGATGAGACGGTGGAGGAGTTTGGCGTTGCTAAGGTAACACAATTCACTTGGAAGCAATTGTTAGATGGATATGCCTGTACGGAGTGTGGTCGCTGTCATGTTAGCTGTCCTGCTACGTTGACGGGCAAAGATCTTTCTCCCAAATACCTGATTTTGAAGATGAAAGAACAACTCGTGGACGTTGGACCGAGTCTTGTCAGACAGCAAAAACTGGCGATGGCAGCAGGCGCAGAAGGTATGGAAGAGATTGAACTGCCCTCGCTGATTGGGGAAGTGTACACGGAGGATGAGATTTGGGCATGTACCACGTGTCGCGCGTGTGAGGAGGCGTGTCCGGTATTTAATGAGCACGTCAGCCTGATTATCGATATGCGCCGCAATCTCGTGTTGACCGAGGGTAAGGCATCTGGAGAAGTGAATCGTGCGTTTACTAATCTGGAGCGCCAATCCAATGAATGGGGACGTCCGCGTTCTGCTCGTATGGAATGGGCAGAAGGTCTAGATGTTCGCACGATGGCTGAGGTGGAAGGCAAGGTCGATTACCTATACTACGTCGGGGCGGCCGCCTCATTTGACGTGCGCAATCAAAAAATTGCGCGTTCCTTTGTGCAACTGTTAAATCAAGCGGGCATTAATTTCGCGGTGCTTGGCACGGAAGAAGAGAGCGATGGGGATACGGCTCGACGATTAGGCAATGAATTTCTCTATCAAGAGTTAGTGGAACGCAATATGGAGTTGTTTAAGACGTATGGGGTGACAAAAATTATTACGACTGATCCTCACGCGTTTAATAATTTTAAGAAAGAGTACCCTGATTTTGGACTTGCGGCAGAAGTGATTCATCATACAGAATTGTTGGCGAGGCTAATTGATGAAGGCAAGATCAAGCCGACAAAGTCCGTAGAGCGTTCGGTGACGTATCACGACTCCTGTTATCTGGGGCGGTATAATGGCATTTATGATGCGCCGCGTTATATTCTTGAGCACATTCCTGGAATTAAGGTAGTGGAGATGGATCGCAGTAAGAATAAAAGCATGTGTTGTGGTGCTGGCGGTGGCTCGATGTTCAAAGAAGAAACAGGTACCAAGCGGATCAACGAATTGCGTACGGAACAGGCGTTATCCACAGGTGCGACAACGATTGCTACTGCATGTCCGTATTGCATGACGATGCTGATTGATGGCACGAAGGCAAAAGGCGTGGAAGATGACATCGCGACTTACGATGTAGCGGAATTACTTTTGCAAGCGATCTGATCACGGTTTATTAAAATAGAAAAATGTGATAATCTGAAGACACTAGACTGAACGCTCGGTCGACCGAGCGAAACGGGGTGAAAAGCCGTGAAAAGTGTCATTGTTAGTGCAGCGCGTACACCGTTTGGAAAGTTTGGCGGGGCGTTATCGAGTTTGAAAGCTGTAGATTTAGGTGGAGCAGTCATTAAAGCGGCGCTAGATCGTGCACAACTTTCTGCGCAAGCGGTGGATGAAGTGATCATGGGTATGGTGCTGCAGGCGGGTGCCGGGCAAGTGCCTTCGCGTCAAGCGGCGCGAATTGCAAATATTCCTTGGGAAACACCGACAGAGACGATCAATAAAGTGTGTGCCTCAGGACTGCGTGCGGTCACTATGGCGGATCAGATGATTCGTGCGGGCGATATCGAAGTGGCGGTGGCGGGAGGCATGGAGAGCATGTCCAACGCCCCCTATGCCATTTCTGGTGCGCGTTTTGGACTGCGTATGGGAGATAGCAACGTGCAAGATCTGATGCTGCGCGATGGATTGATGTGTTCTTTTCATGGGGTACATATGGCCGTTCACGGCTCATCGGTGGCAAAAGAGTATGGTATCAGTCGCATGGCACAAGACGAATGGGCGCTTCGTTCTCATCAACGCGCGCTTGCTGCCATGGAAGCGGGACGATTGGCGCAAGAAATTATACCAATTACCGTGAAGACGAAAAAAGGCGAAGTGGTCGTGGCACAGGATGAAGCACCACGCGGTGATACCAACTTAGATAAATTGGCTACGTTAGCGCCGGTTTTTGACCCCGAGGGGTCGGTCACGGCAGGGAACGCACCCGGGGTGAATGACGGTGCAGGGGCGCTTGTGATCATGAGCGAAGATCGAGCAAGAGCTGAAGGTCGCGAGATTTTGGCGATCCTGCACGGACATGCAGAAGCGGGGGCTGAAGCCAGGTATATTGCCACCACACCTGCACTTGCCATGCAAAAATTGTTTCAAAAAACCGGAGTGAATGTCAAAGACATCACGTTATTTGAAATCAATGAAGCGTTTGCCGTCGTGGCACTCACCAGCATGCAAATGATCGGGATGGCACCGGAGATCGTCAATGTCAATGGAGGCGCGGTGGCTTTTGGTCACCCGATTGGGGCAAGTGGCGCGCGGATTTTGATGACGCTGATTTA
>JAJZCJ010000359.1 GCA_021846145.1 Bacillota bacterium | reverse complement strand
AAGGGGCATAATGGGGCAGACGGGATGGTCGCGGCGCGTCACCTGTTGGCACAGGGGTGCGATGTGCGTGTGTGGCTGACCAGTCCACTTGCTCAATTATCTGCCGCAGGTCAAAAACAAGTGCAAGCTTACGTCGCGCTCGGGGGTACATTTGCAGATAGCGATGATGATCTTGCACATGCAGACCTGATTATCGATGCGCTCTTGGGTACGGGCAGTCGCTTGCCGCTTGCGGACTCATTACGTCCCTATGCACAAGCGATTGCTCGCAGCGGACGCCCTGTCATTGCGGTGGACATTCCATCTGGGTTGGATGTCGACACGGGACAGGTCGATCCTGACGCGATTCAGGCGAATGTAACGGTGACGTTTGGGTACGCCAAACTGGGGTTATATCAGTACCCTGGCACAACGTATGCCGGGAATATCGTGATTGAACCGCTGTCTATGCTGCCGTCGCTTGCCGTCAAACTGGGTGCCTATGGGATGGTGCTGACTGACGCAGAGTGGATGCACTGGCGAACGCAAAGAGATCCAGACAGCCACAAAGGCACTTTTGGTAAATTGGGCGTTGTCGCAGGTAGCCAGGGCATGTTTGGGGCTGCACGCTTGGCGCTGGGTGCGGCATACCGTGCGGGTGCGGGACTGGTTGAATTCTTTTGCGGTGCAGATTTGCCAACCGCGTTTTGGGCGTCATTGCCAGCGGAGGTGCTGATTCATTTTTATGAAGGCAAAAGCGGTGTCTGGGATGAGGCTGCGATCGCTCAATTGTTGCACTGGACACAAGGGCTGCGCGCAGTGGCGCTTGGTCCTGGCATGGGTGAGGGGATAAGGACGCTTGCGCAACTGTCTCCAGAAGGGTTGCAAAGATTCGCTGAGATTCCACACCCGATGCTGTTGGATGCGGATTTTCTAAATGCGTTGGCGTTACTTCCTGATCATGGGGCAAACTGGTTCGCCTTGCGTACACAGTCTACCATTATCACTCCTCATCCCAAAGAGTTTGGCCGCCTTATCCAGCGGGAAACGGATGAGGTACAAAAAAACCGCATTGTCTACGCACGTGCGTACGCGATTGCCAACCGCGTGATCGTGGTGCTAAAGGGTGCTGGCACAGTTACTGCATTGCCTGATGGGCGCGTGTATGTCAATACTTCAGGGAATCATGGACTTGCCACCGGCGGATCAGGTGATGTGCTAGCAGGGTACATTGCTGGACTGCTTGTTTCAGGGTATCCTGCCGATCGTGCCGCTCCACTGGGTGTCTATCTCCATGGCAAAGCGGCAGATATGGCAAGAGACGCAGGGCAATGCGAAGAATCGCTCATGGCAAGTGACTTGCTCTCATGGCTGGGTCGAGCGTATACACCTCTTTTTCCAACCGGTAATTGACCAGGACGGTTGCGTTCTGGTGAGGGGTGTTCATGTGCAAAAAAAAGTGTATTGGAGTACAGGGCTCACCGTGCTGTTTGGGGTCGTTTTGGCGGGATGTGGTCCTTTTGGCGGGGCGCGAGTGGTCAAGCAACTGCAGACATTTTCACAAAATTTACAAACGTATCAGAGTACAGCACTGATGACGATAAATGGCGTGGGCAGCAGTCAACAGTACTATTTGGAGACATGGTACGAGGCACCTGATCGCTATCGTATTGCACTTGGTAATGACAACAAGGAAATCTCGCAAATTATCTTGCACAATGAAAAAGGAACGTATTTGATAACCCCTAGTGCCAAGAAAGTGATTCGTTTTCAAGGAAATTGGGCAGCGCAACAAGGGCAATTTTATCTGTATCAGTCGTTGCTCAAAGACATCGTGGCTAGTGAGCCATTGCGCTATCGAACAGAAAAAACAATACTCAGCTTTCAACTCAAACCTAGCGGGATTTCTCCGTTTGCTGCAATAGAAGAAGTGAAAATGGATCGTAAGAATTACTATCCACAAAGTGTGCAATTTCTTGATCAGCAACAAAAGCCTGTCTTGAGCATTCGCTACACCTCATTCAAACAAGGGGTGACATTTCGGCAAAATGCTTTTTCACCTGAACAAACCACCACGCTCACATCACTCGAATGGCCTGTAAGTGCCTCACAACAAGGGTTTGGCGTGATTGAACCGGCTTGGATACCAGCTCGCGATTCGTTGCAGGATGAATCGGAAAAAGACGGGGTGGTATTCATTCGTTACAATGGTGCGATGCCGTTTACGATCATTGAAAATCGTCCGAAAAGTGGTGCCGTTGATCTTGGTCAAGGTCAGCTAATGACCTTAAATGGCTTGCCTGCGATTTGGACAGGCGCGGGAGTAGTCCATCAACTTTACTGGGTGAATCAAAATGTGGAATACACCATGACTGCAAAAATGAATCCATCTGATTTTCTGCGAGTTGCTTCATCGACTGTTGATAGCAGTGGCAAATAAGTGCTATGCTCTTTTTGGTGAGTATGATGTGGAGACAGACGTTGGCAATTGTGCAATTGGATCGATTGATTAATAATGTGCGCTTATTAAAGGCGGAGTTAGCGCCAAGCGTGCAAATGATGGCGACGGTCAAGGCTGATGGATACGGCCACGGAGCCGTGGCCGTAAGTCAGGCGGTAATAGCTGCTGGTGCAGATCAATTAGGCGTGGCAACGGTTGAAGAGGCGGTGGCATTGCGCCAAGCAGGGATCACAGTTCCTATTTTGGTGTATGGCGCTTTACCTGAACATGCGGCAAGGACGCTCGTTGATTTTGAAATTATGGCTACGGTGGCGAGTCATAAAGATGTATACTTACTAAGTGAAGCTGGCAGAAACATGCGCAAGGCTGCGCGCGTTCATCTGAAAGTGGATACGGGGATGGGACGGCTTGGTGTGCGCAGCATAGAGGATATGCTGATGGTACTCATGCAAGTGGCTGAATCCCCTTTTGTGGAATTGGCAGGCTTATTTACTCATCTTTCTTCCGCGGATGAGATGCATACACCTGATGGTCGCGTGTATACGGAAATGCAGCGTCAGCGATTTATTGAGATGTTAGATGGTGCTAAACGTGCGGGCTTTCAAATTCCCATTGCCCACGCTGCAAACAGTGCTGCATTATTATGGGATTCGGCGTATCATTTCGATATGGTCAGGCCTG
>JAJZCJ010000358.1 GCA_021846145.1 Bacillota bacterium | reverse complement strand
ATTGTCTGGGCCTGCTGTTAAACCAGTGGCTGTGCGCATGGTGTACGAGGTGGCTAGCAGCGTGAATATACCCGTGATCGGAATTGGCGGGATATTCACGGGGAAAGACGTGATTGAATTTTTGATGGCCGGGGCGCAGGCAGTACAAGTAGGGACGGCGAACTTTACGGACCCTTACGCCTGTCCACGGATTATCGAAGAAGTGCGAGAATGGTGTGTCAGTCATGAGGTAGCTAGCGTACAGGATGTGGTGGGAGCAGCCAATCCACTGATGAAACTCAGGAGGGGATCGCATGGCAAGTGAGCACAGTGTGCCTGTTTTTGTCGCATTGGACGTGGCAAGTGGTGAGCAGGCTCAGGACATGGTGGCGCGCCTAGGCAGTGCAGGCACTCATTACAAGGTGGGACTAGAACTTTTTCTCGCCGCGGGCAATCGTTTGGTCAGAGAACTGGTGGCTCAAGGGAAGCACGTCTTTCTTGATCTGAAGTTTCACGACATTCCTAACACGGTTCGCGCTGCAGTGCGAGAAGCATGTCAACTGGGGGTGGATTTTGTCACCGTGCATGCGCAGGGTGGTCAGTCGATGTTAGAGGCGGCGCAGGAAAGTGCGTACGCAACAAGCGCGGACAGCGGGCATCAGACCAAGTTGCTGGCAGTGACGATGTTGACTAGCCTAGCTCCGGCAGATCTTTACGCGATTGGGCAAAAGTCTGCTGATCCACAGGCAGTGGTGCTGCAACTGGCCACACTCGCGCAGGCGGCGGGTTTGCACGGGGTAGTTTGTTCACCGCAAGAAGTGCAGATGATCAGGCACCATACGAGCCTCGCTGCGATGGTTCCTGGTATTCGCCTGAAGCAATCCGTGCCAGATGATCAAATGCGTGTCTCCACGCCAACGGACGCCGTGCGCGCGGGTGCATCGTATTTAGTGGTCGGACGCCCAGTGCTGCAGGCAAGTGATCCACTGCAAGCGCTGGTAGCTATTCAAGCTGAAATTAGCAATGTGAACATGTAGCAGGAGGGGTTAAAATGTCAAACCGAGAAGTATATACTGGGAAGCGTGGTATTGCGAAGATTTTACTTGCGATCGGAGCGGTTACGCTCAGTCCGCATCAGTTATTCACTTGGACATCGGGAATTAAGTCTCCTATTTATTGCGACAATCGTCTCATTTTGTCTTCTCCTATTGCTAGAACGGCAGTGGTGAATGCGTTTGAAGAATTTGCCCGAAGTGAGATTGCTGGAGTGGAGGGCATTGCAGGTACCGCGACAGCGGGAATTCCACACGCGGCACTGTTGGCTGATCGATTAGGGCTCCCCATGGTGTACGTGCGTTCTAGTGCGAAGTCACATGGCAAACAGAATCAGGTGGAAGGCCGGATCTTAAATGGGCAGCGTCTACTGGTGATCGAAGATACGATCTCGACAGGGGGCAGCGTGTTGAACGCGGTCGATGCGTTGCGGGAGATGGGTGCGATTGTGCCACAAGTGATGAGTGTCTTTACGTATGGATTTAGCGAGTCAGAACAGGCAATGACTGCGGCAGACGTGAAACTATTTGCGTTGACAGATTACCCTACATTGGTTGCAGAGGCACAGGTGCTGGGCTTCATTAAGGCCGAAGAAGCAGACTTGCTTACCCAGTTTTATCAAGATCCAAGGTCATTTGGTC
Source organism: Bacillota bacterium (assembly GCA_021846145.1). The sequence goes on along the minus strand of JAJZCJ010000358.1, from coordinate 1,455 downwards.
AATAATACACACTAATAGGGAGTATTGTGATGTCCTCCTACACCTATGACGAGACCGTAGCCAATGAAAAGATCAGCATTAGAAACGGTAGTTTTGCTATTGTTGGTCTTAACATTGTCAGTAGCTTTGCGCCGTTATTTCTTTTGCGGGCATTGCATGCTAACGCTGAAGAAGTGGCGTTGTATAATGCGCTACCGGCACTGATGACGATTCTCGCCACATTTCTTGGGGCTATTTGGATGAATTATGTGGCGAGCAAAAAATGGTTTTGCATTTACGCGACTACGGGGGCGAGGATTTTTTATGGGTTCATTGCATTGAGCCCATTTTTCTTTCATTTCCCCTTGATTGCGATCGTAGTCATTTTGCTGATCGCTTTGATGAATGTTCCTCAAGCTTTTGGCAATTTGGCATGGCAATCGCTGATTGGTGATATGATACCAGAAGAGCGCAGAGCAAATTTTTTTGGTAAACGCAATCGTATTATCACGTTGTTTGGTATGCTGGCCACGTTGATACCTGGTCTAATTCTTGAACGATTTCCAGCGCAGAGCATTCCTCCTTATCAGTTTTTTTTCTTTATTACTGTCATCACTTCCGTTTTTGAAGTGTATTACTTAGTTCGACATATTGAACATGTGGAGATTCGCTCACTTCGTAAACGCGCCACTCACCTTCGTCCTCAAGATTTTTTTAGCATGTTTAAAAATCGTTTATACATGAAGTTCCTAATTGGATCTAGCATCTTTAATTTGGGCTGGCAAATGGCTTGGCCACTATTTAATTTGTACCAAATTAACATTTCTGGAGCAACGGCGATCTGGATGAGTTTATTTACGGTGGCAAGCCAGCTTTCGCAAATTCTCACATTTTCTCTATGGAGTCGTCTTTCTTTGCGAGTTGGGAATGCGGTCACATTGGCGATTGCTTGCTTTGGCATGGCAATTACGCCCATATTAACGATATTGTCAACGGGGATGGTCTACCTTACTTTGGTCAATTTTTTGACGGGTGCATTTGTCGGGGGCACCAATTTGTTGTTGCTGAATTACTTGCTAGAGGTGTCACCGCAAGCACAGCGAACAGAATACATCGCACACTACAACATTTTATTGGGATTTATCGGGTTTATCGCGCCTCAGATTGGCGTGTCGTTACTGCCACTTTTGCACTTGGACAGCACGATGGTGCTGTCCACAGTAGTGCGAATTATTGGTGGTGCCTATTTTTTGTGGGTGGCTAAAAAATGGATTTTTCATCAACACACGCCGTCTCTGGAGGCTTAAATGTGGGTGTGTGCCTCGTCCCCCACTGTTAGTCGCAGTTGATCCGCAAAACGGTGCAAAATGAGCGGTAAATCATCTTGCCAGGCACCCCACGTGTGATCTCCTTTGCGAAGTGTAAGGTTGACGTGACAGCCACTCCCAAGTAAGGCAGTCTCATATTTTTTCGTAT